>DATNBX010000349.1:0-4502 GCA_035571795.1 Ramlibacter sp. | reverse complement strand
TTCATCAGCACGAAGCGGGTCGCGTTCCAGAGCTTGTTGCAGAAGTTGCGGTAGCCCTCGCAGCGCTTGGTGTCGAAGTTGATGTTGCGGCCGAGCGTTGCCAGCGACGCGAAAGTAAAGCGCAGCGCATCGGCGCCGAATGGCGGAATCCCGTCCGGAAATTCTTTCTGGGTGTTCTTGCGGACGGTGGGTGCGGTCTCGGGTTTGCGCAGGCCGGTGGTGCGCTTTTCCAGCAGCGCGGGCAGCCCGATGCCATCGATCAGGTCGACCGGATCGAGCACGTTGCCTTCCGACTTGCTCATCTTGTGCCCGTGCGAGTCGCGCACCAGGCCGTGGATGTAGACATCGCGGAACGGCACCTGGCCGGTGAAGTGGGTGGTCATCATGATCATCCGGGCGACCCAGAAGAAGATGATGTCGTAGCCGGTGACCAGGACCGACGAGGGGAGGTAGAGGTCGAGCTCGCGGGTCTTGTCGGGCCAGCCGAGTGTCGAGAACGGCACCAGCGCCGAGGAGTACCAGGTGTCCAGCACGTCGTCGTCGCGCCGCAGCGCCTTGCCCGGCGCCTGGGCTTGGGCCTGCGCTTCGTTGCGGGCGACGTAGACGTTGCCCTGCTCGTCGTACCAGGCCGGGATCTGGTGGCCCCACCAGAGCTGGCGCGAGATGCACCAGTCCTGGATGTTGTTCATCCACTGGTTGTAGGTATTGACCCAGTTCTCCGGGACGAAGCGCACGGCGCCCGACTGCACGGCATCGATCGCCTTTTGCGCAATCGATTTGCCCGTCGGATCCTTGTCGCTGACCTTGCTCACGGCCACGAACCATTGGTCGGTCAGCATCGGCTCGACGATCTGGCCGGTTCGGCCGCAGCGCGGCACCACCAGTTTGTGCTTCTTCGTTTCCGCGAGCAGACCCAGCGCTTCGAGATCGGCCACCACCTGTTTGCGCGCGACGAAGCGGTCCAGCCCGCGGTACTTGGCCGGCGCGTTTTCGTTGACCTTCGCGTCGAGCGTGAGTACACCGATCATCGGCAGCTTGTGCCGCTGGCCGACCGCGTAGTCGTTGGGGTCGTGCGCGGGCGTGACCTTCACGACGCCGGTGCCGAATTCCTTGTCGACATATTCATCGGCGATGACGGGAATGTCGCGGTCGCACAGCGGCAGCTTCACCTGCTTGCCAATCATGTGCCGGTAGCGCTCGTCCTCGGGATGCACCATCACGGCCACGTCGCCCAGCATGGTTTCCGGCCGCGTCGTGGCCACGGTGAGCGCGCCCGAGCCATCCACGAGCGGATAGCGGATGTACCAGAGGAAGCCTTCTTCCTCCTCGTTCTCCACTTCGAGGTCGCTCACCGCGGTCTTGAGTTCGGGGTCCCAGTTGACCAGGCGCTTGCCGCGATAGATCAGGCCCTGCTCATAGAGCTGCACGAAGGTTTCGGTCACCACCTGCGACAGGTTGTCGTTCATGGTGAAGTACTCGTGCGACCAGTCCACGCTGTCGCCCATGCGGCGCATTTGCGTCGTGATGGTGTTGCCGGACTTTTCCTTCCACTCCCAGATCTTCGCGACGAAGTTCTTGCGCCCGAGGTCGTGGCGCGACTGGCCTTGGTCCAACAGCTGGCGCTCCACCACGATCTGGGTGGCGATGCCGGCATGGTCGGTGCCCGGCACCCACAGCGTGTTGAAGCCGCGCATCCGGTAATAGCGCGCCAGGCTGTCCATGATGGTCTGGTTGAACGCGTGGCCCATGTGCAGCGTGCCCGTGACATTGGGCGGCGGCAGCTGGATCGAGAAGGCCGGCTCGCCTTCCTTGGGTTCGCCCGTGCCGCGGTAGCCGCCCCGCGCGTAGCCGCGCTCTTCCCACAGCGGCCCCCACTTCGCCTCGATGGCGGGCGGCTCGAACGATTTGGGCAGGCTGCTCAGCCCGGGCTGCAGGGGAGATGTGTCGCTCATAATTTATTGGGGTCAGATTCCAATTTTTAATTGGAATCTGACCCCAATTGTTGGGGGGTTGCTTCGATTTTACTTGGGCATCTGCCGAGCCGCCTCGATGCATTCCTTCAGCACCTTGGTGTCCCCGACCTGGTTGGACAACAGCAGGATTAGCCGGGCGTTCAGCAGCTGCGACTGCTCCGGCGTCAGGCCTTCGTGGGCGTCCAGCAGCTGCTCGTAGAAGCCATCGCCGTCCTGGAGATGCAATGCGGTTTTCATGCTTGTTCTCCTTCGGCGCCGATCGCCTTGCCCACCGCATGAACCAACGTTGCGTCGATGTTTTCTCCCGTGGCCGCGAGGTAGCTGTCGGGCCGCACCAGCGCCCAGGAAAGGCCGAAAACATGACAGGCGCCTTGCAGGTGGCCCTCGAGGTCACGCACATGCTCGACCACGGTCGCGGGCTGGTCGGCGTCCAGCACCTGCACGGCGCGCACCGGCGCCGTCGCTGTCAGCGCGCGCAGCCGCTCGTGGCCCTGCCGGCCGGCATCGCCGAATACCAGCAGCAAGAGGCGTCCGCCCGCCCAACGCAGCAGGTCGTTCACCGTGCCCTTCGATCCGTCGGACCAATGCAAGCCCACGTTCTGCATCGACACGCCGCCGCCATCGGCGCAGACGCTCGAGTGGGTGTAGGGGTTGGCGATCGCCATCCGGCCGGTATTGACCAGCTGCCTGGCGAACACATACTGCCGCGCCAAGCCCAACGCGGCATCGCGGAAGACTCTTTCGATGCCCTCGGCGGGCCGCAGGAAGCGCGCGGTGCGGTTGGTGACCATCACGTTCTGCTGCGCTGCTTCGTGTCGCTCCTCGTTATAGCTGTCCAGCAATGCGGGCGCGGCAAGGCTCTTCATCACGGCAGCCAGTTTCCAGGCCAGGTTGTCGGCGTCGGCCACCCCGGTGTTGCCGCCGCGCGCACCGAACGGGCTGACCACCTTGGCCGCATCGCCCATGAAGAACACCCGGCCGTGGCGCATCTGGTCGATGCACTCGCTGCGATAGGCGTAGGGCCCGACCCAGACGATCTCGAGCTCGCAGTCGTCGCCGAACTGCCGGGCCAGGCGCTCGCGCACCACGTCTTCGCGGCTGACATATTCCGGATCGGCGTGCGGCCCCATCTGGTAGTCGATGCGCCAGACGTTGTCGCCCATCAGGTGCTGCCAGACCGCGCGGTTGTCGTTGAACGGCGCTTCGATCCAGGTGTGGCGCTCCACCGGCGGATGTTTGCTGAACCGCACGTCGGCGATGCACCAGCGGTCGTCGCCCTTCCTGGCGGTGACCGAAGCGCCGACCCAGCCGCGAAACGGGCTGTGCGCGCCGGTTGCGTCGATCACGTAGTCGGCCCGGATCTGGTAGTCGCCGGCCGGCGTCTTGACCTTCAATGTCGCGCCCGAGTCGTCCTGCTGGAACCCGGCGACGCGGCTGCACCAGCGCAGCTCCACATGCCCGAGATTCTGGATGCGCTCGACCAGGAAGCCCTCGATGTAGAACTGCTGGATATTGATGAAGGGCGGCTGGCTCGACAGGTTGAAGGCGCTCTGCTGGCGCAGGTCGAACGAATAGACCTCGTCGTTGCCGGCGAAGGTGCGGCCGACGCTCCACTGGATTCCTTTGGCTGCGATCCGGTCATAGACCCCCAGCCGATGGAAGATCTCCAGCGACTTTTGCGTGTAGCAGATGCCGCGCGAAGAAGCGCCCTTGACGCCAACGGTGTTGTCTTCGTCCAGCACCACGGCCGGCACGCCGTAGTGCGCCAGCGCGCAGGCCATCGTCAAGCCGGCCAGTCCACCGCCGACGATGACGATGGGGTGATGGCCGACCTCACCTTTGCGGATTTCGGGCGGTTCGACGAACGGGTACTCGGGCAGGGCGTAGCCGGTGCCTTGGGTGAATTCGTAGCCTTCCTTGAAGGCTGTCTCCGCGTAGTTGACCGCCATGGCTTCTCCTCGCCGCCGAGCGCCGACTTTATTCCTATTTCTTCGCGCCGACTTCGGGGCGATCATTTTGCTGCGGCTTCAGCGGTGCGCTGGCCTTGCCGGCGGCGCGGTCGCGGCGCCATTGGTCCTTGCGCGCGGTCCATTCGGCCAGGCGCGCGTGGGCTGTCCTGCTTTCCTGCAGCATCTGGAACTCGTCGGCCAGTTGCGCCGTCAATTCCAGGCGGATCCCGTTCGGGTCGAAGAAATAGATGCTGTGGAAGATGTGGTGGTCGGTGACGCCCAGGACCTCGATGCCATGCGCTTCCAGCCGCGCCTTCATGTCGTGCAGCGCCTGCTGGGACTCGACGCGAAACGAAATATGGTTGACCCACAGCGGCGTGTTGGGTGACGGCTGCGCCGCCTGGTCGTCGCCCAGGTCGAAGAAGGCGATGAACGAACCGTCCTGCAGCCGGAAAAAGAAATGGGTGTACGGGCAGTACTCGCCGGTGCTGGGCACGTAATCGCTCTGGATGATGTGGTACATCGGCAGGCCCAGGATGTCCTCGTAGAAATGCCGTGTTTCCTCCGCGTCCCGGGCGCG
>DATNBX010000348.1:0-30983 GCA_035571795.1 Ramlibacter sp. | reverse complement strand
TCCGACAGCCCGGAGGGCGAGCCGCCCCGGCCGCCCAGCGGACCCAGGCCGACACTCAAGCGGGTCAAGTGAGCCGCAGGAATGCCCGCGGCTAGAATCGTTTCAACGCCGATTTAGCTCAGGGGTAGAGCAACCGCCTTGTAAGCGGTAGGTCGTCAGTTCGAATCCGACAATCGGCACCAGATCACCGGGACGCAAAAAAACGGAACCGCAGCCGGTTCCGTTTTCGAATGCATGCGAGTGTCCGGGGCATGACAGCCCCGGATTCGTTCCGCAGTCAGACCTCGATCGCGCTACTTCGCATGCATCGCCTTGATGTCGGCCACTTTGCCGCTCGCATGGCAGAGCATGCACTGCTCGCTCTTCAACGTCATCGCAGAAGCTGCGCCGATCGCCGGGCGCGTCGCCACTGAAGAAACGCTCGAGAACTTCCTTACCAGCGTGCCGCCATTCGACTCCATATGCTGAGTCGCGAGACTGCTGTCGTGACAACCGAAGCAGGCAGACGCGATCGGCGAGCTGACCAGATTGTCGGTCCTGTAGTCGATCTGGCCTGCGCCCTGGGTCGTGACCCACGGCGAGAGCCCGATTGAAGCGATGTTCGCCGGGTTGGTCGTAGCGTTGTTGGTCATGTCCCCGCTGGCATCCGTCGTCCATAGCAGCTTGGGCAAAGCCGCGCTGTTGGCGGAGCCACTGAAATCGTAGCTGCCGGATACGTGGCATGTCTCGCACTTGTTCAGCACACCCGGATAAGTTACTTCCTTGAACCCGTCCGGGTTCGCGGCAGTCGCTTCGTACGTGAAGGCTTTTTCACGCTTCGATGAACCGTGAATGGCATGGATCAGGTTCTTGGAAGCGACCGACCACCCGCCACCGAAGCCGTTGGCTGCGCCAACGTGACCGGTTGCCTTGTTGGCGTCGTGACAGCCGCCGGTAGCGCAGCCTTCACCGTTGTTGCGCGCACCGCTGTGGAACGACGGAGCAATACCCAATTGCCCATGGCAAGCATTGCACTTGTCATTGCTGACGATGCTGCGACGTGGCGTGAACCCATCCGCGACCTTCATTGCGAACCCCGGCTCACGCAGGCGGATGCCTTTCGGATAGTCAGCGAGACCCAGCTGCACAAGACCGTTGTAATTGATGCCCAGCGCTGCAGTAATCATCGTCGCGTCATCGGGTATGGTGGCGCCCAAGGTCGCGGTGTAGTAGCCGCTCGCGTCAGGACCAGTCTGCGTGTTGCCGTTCTTCTTGTCGCGAATGTCGATGACGTGCGCGCTCTTCGAGGCGTTCCAGTCGGCCGGCGCGGCGATTCCATCCTGAGCCGTGGCATACATGACGTAGATGTCCGGAGTCCCGTCGACGTTGTTCATCAGCATGCCAGTCGCGTTGAACGTTACCGGTTGCCCATCCTTCAGAACGCGATACGTGACAGTCGCCTTCTTCGCACCGGCGGCGCCGGCTACGGTCGCTTGCTTGATCTCGAAACCGATCTTGTAGACGCCGGCCGGCAGATTCATCTGCGCTGCAAGCGGGATGGAAGGACCTTGCCCCGAGGGGAAGCCCACGGTGGGCGTATCGGTCGCCGTGTTCAAGGGATAGCCGCCGCGGCCATTTGCGCCGGTCGGATCGACTGTCACGTGATAGACGGGAATCTCGGTCGCGCTATGGCACAACGCGCAAAGCTTGTCATCGGCTTGGGCACCGCCAATGTGACCGATCGAAGTCGTGAGACCTTTCGCCGCATCGGCAAGCGTCAGACCTTTGCCGGTTGCGAAGTTGATTCCATCGTGGCAAGAGCCGCAAGCGAGGATGCTCGGTGCCGCCTTCCAGTTGTCACCTTGCGGGGTCTTGGCAGACTTGGAGTGGCACTTCGTGCAGTTCGTGATGGGCTGCGGATACGTGACTTCGTTGAACAGGACGCCACCGTAGTTGTAGCCGGTCTTTGTCAATTCCTTACCCATGTGGAGGCGGTGAATGAACGCGGGAAGATCGCCAGCCGCTTTGCCGTTGATCCGGTTGGTCGAGCCGGAGTAGCCTGTCGGCGTCGTCACCGCTTCCGTCCTGCCGTATTTGCGCTGGTCGTTGTGGCACACCACGCAGAAACGCGTGTCCTGACGATTGCCGCCGTGGAACTGGAACGTCCCGTGACATTCGAGGCAGCCCGCGACATTGGCGATCTCGCGCTGGTTCGGATCATCGGCCGGCGCGACTTTTCCACTCGCCGGGTACCAGTCGAACACGAGATTGAGCGGTTTGCCCATCGGCACGGCGGCCACGCCGGAATCGGCGGCGTTCGCCGTGTTCGTGCCGGTGCCTCGCGCGTTGCCGCCGACCTGGATAACCAGGCGGTGCAGCTTCGACGGATCGTATGTGAGATCGCCCAGATCGGCTGCGACGTTCGGGGCGGCCAGAGTTGCCGAGGCGACGAGATCCTTGACCTTGGTGATGTCACGGTAGAACGTGTACTTGTAAGTCCCGTCGCCGTTGTCGACCAGCGTGCCGATGTTGTCGGTTGTAGGCCTCGCAGGTGTCTCGCCCGTCGTGGTGGTCGGCGAGCTGGTCACGATGTAGCTCACCCATTTGCTGGGACTGCCGTTGCTGCCGGGCACCAGTTTGGCCATCGCAAACGCCAAATTGGCAAGACCGGGCCGAGCCGCCGTAGCGCTCTTGCTAGTGAAACCAAGGCCTTTGATCCCTCTGTTGTTCGCGTCCGTCACCTGAAAGGTAACCACGGGCGGGCTCGCGATCGAGGCTCCCGTCACCGCACCTTGGGGCGCAAGAGCCGCAAACTCGGCGGGCGTCAAGCTGGAGGCATCGATTGGCGTGCCTACCGGTGGCGTCACGTTGACGGTCGTCCCGCTCCCGGGTGGCGGATTCGTGTTGTTCCCGGGTGGCGGCTCGGCAACAACGTCACCACCCCCCCCTCCGCATCCAGCCAAGGCGATGGCGAGAGCACCCGCCGCCGCCAGGCTGAGCCAACGGTTCTTTTTCACTACGTCAAATAGCGCCACTCGAGCCCCCAATCTCAAATCATTTTCGAAATGGGCGCCGGGTCAGCATTGGCGCCCTCCTGGTGGGCGCCAATTCCTGTAGCTCTACCGTATGTAACGGTAAGGTAAAGAACCTATGGTTTACAGGTATTGACAAACGCACCGTCGGCATTCTCAGATCAATTACCCCTGCTAGCAACCCCGGCATTTCGAGGTGATGTCAAAAGCCGTGGCTAGTGGGGTACGACTTAGTACCTGCAAGTGCGCTGCCGATAGGGCAGATAGGCATCAATGGCCGTTTTGCTATGTGGGTATTAATTCGTTGGTCACCAAATTGATCGTGATCAACTCAAGAAGACTTTCTGCACAGCGGTTGACGCAACGCAACCTCATCGATCGGGGCAACACAACCCCGATCCCGCGTTGCTGCTTGCCAAGGTGTGCCAGAAAGTCTGGTGCCCTTTAGCCCTTAGGTTCCCCGCGGCCACTGTTCACTGTTATTAGCCGCTGGCAAATGCTCACTTCGTTCGACTGGCTTGGACCTTGAGGCGAATTGAGTTAACCTCCCATCCCCGGTCGTGCAGACGGATGAGCAGAGCAGGTACAACCTGCCTCAATTTCGCGGCCGCGGCGTTGCTGTCCACCAGCAGGCACCAATTGGGACCCTCGATCGGTCCCGGCTTGACGGCCGACCGCAATGGCAGAGGGATCAGAAATTCAACGGCTTTGAATCGTTCGCCGGAATCGCGCACAAGCTGCGCGAGCCTCGCCAGGGTGGGTGAGTCCTCGGCCGCCTGCTGCAAGGTGACGGGATGCAGGCGTCGATTGGTCGAAGGCGTTGTCATGAGGGGAAGCGGTGCATTTCATTATCACGGATGCGTGGATGGCAAAAAGCCGCGCCGTGCATTTGAGCGGTACCAAGCTGGCGCTTGCGTTTTTCACACTTTCCATCGGCCTGATGTTGCTGGCCGCCGGGCTCTACCATTGGGTGTTTCTCAAGGGGGCACGCGAGGGTTGGCCTGTGATCGGGTCCCTGGTCAAGCTGGTAGTCAGGGACGAATTCGAGCAACGCGACCGGTTCATGCGCGAGAACCTTGACGCGATGGCTCGCAAGCTCGGGGAGATGCAGGCCAAGATGGTCCAGCTCGAGGCGCTGGGAGAGCGCGTCTCAGGCCTGGCCGGGGTGAATCCGGCGGAGCTCAGGGCGATGCCCGGGCGCGGGGGCGCGCTGGTATCTGGGCGGCCCTTGTCGATGGAAGAACTGCAGGGCACGCTGGCCGACCTGGACCAGGCCAGAGCGCAAGGCACCGACTTGTTGACGGTGATGGAGTCGCGCCTGTTCGACCAGAAAATCAGGAAGATGATGGTGCCGACCCAGCAACCTGTACCAGTCGGCCACCTCGGCTCGCCGTTCGGCTGGCGCATCGACCCGTTCACAGGCCGCACGGCCCTGCACACAGGGCTGGACTTTCAGGCAATCCCCGGCACCGCGATCCTGGCAGCCGCCGGAGGCGTAGTGATAGCGCAGGAGGTTCATCCGGCCTACGGCAACATGGTTGAAATCGACCACGGCAACAATCTGATCACGCGCTACGCGCACGCCTCCAGGCTCTGGGTGAAAAAGGGCGACCTGGTCAAGCGCGGCCAGAAAATCGCCGAGGTCGGCAACACCGGCCGCTCGACCGGACCGCACCTGCACTTCGAGGTGATGGTGGAAGGCGTGCCCCAGGATCCGCAAAAGTTCCTGGCGGCGGGACGGGATCTGCCAATCGTGAAGGTGGCCAAGGCCGCGCGAGCGTCAGGGCGGCTGCCGCGAGAATCCACCCCCAGGTAAAATCAGCACCTTTGCTGCTGCCGGCGGCTATTGCATTGGCCGGCGACAGCCCAATTTCATCCTGACAAACACAAGGATTGCGTCGCTCTGCTGGCCTGAAAAATCCCGGCATGGCGGCAACGCATTCATGGCCAAGAACCTCCTTACACAAATTTTCGGCTCGCGTAACGACCGCCTGCTCAAGGGTTACCGCAAGTCTGTGGATCGGATCAACGCGCTGGAGCCGCAGTTCGAAAAGCTCAGCGACGCCGAACTTCGCGGCAAGACGCAGGAGTTCAAGGAGCGCCTTGCCAAGGGCGAAACAGTCGACGACCTCCTGGTCGAGGCCTTCGCGGTTGTACGCGAAGGTTCCAAGCGGACGATGAAGATGCGCCACTTCGACGTACAGCTGGTGGGCGGCATAGCATTGCACAACGGCAAGATTGCCGAAATGGGTACCGGCGAAGGCAAGACGCTGACGGCGACGCTGCCCGTTTACTTGAACGCACTCAACGGCACGGGCGTGCACGTCGTCACGGTCAATGACTATCTTGCCAACCGCGATGCTCAATGGATGGGCAAGCTCTACAACTTCCTCGGTCTGACCGTCGGCGTCAACCTGCCGAACATGTCGCGCGAGGAAAAGCAGGCCGCCTACGGGTCCGACATCACATACGGCACCAACAACGAATACGGCTTCGATTACCTGCGCGACAACATGGTGTATGAGGTGGGCGACCGCGTCCAGCGTGGCCTGACCTACGCCATCGTCGACGAGGTGGACTCGATCCTGATCGACGAGGCGCGCACGCCGCTCATCATCAGCGGGCAGGCCGAGGATCATACGGACCTGTACATCGCGATCAATCGCGTAGTGCCGCTGCTTTCGCGCCAGGAAGGCGAAGCCGACCCGCGCACCGGCGAGGGCATCATCAAGCCGGGCGATTTCACGGTCGACGAGAAGACCCATCAGGTGTTCCTCACCGAGCAGGGCCATGAAAATTCCGAGCGCATCCTGTTCAACCTGGGGTTGATTCCCGAGGGCGCGACGCTGTATGACCCGGCCAATATCACGTTGATGCACCACCTGTACGCGGCGCTGCGGGCCAACCACCTGTACCACCGCGACCAGCACTATGTGGTGCAGGATGGCGAAGTCATCATCGTCGACGAGTTCACCGGCCGCCTGATGGCAGGGCGCCGCTGGAGCGAAGGCCTGCACCAGGCGGTGGAAGCCAAGGAAGGGGTGCCCATCCAGGCCGAGAACCAGACGCTCGCCTCGATCACGTTCCAGAACTTTTTCCGCCTGTTCCAGAAGCTCGCCGGCATGACCGGCACGGCCGACACCGAAGCTTACGAGTTCCAGGAAATCTATGGCCTGGAAACCATGGTGATCCCTCCCAACAAGCCCAGCCGGCGCGAGGACCAGCTCGATCGGGTCTACAAGACGACGCGCGAGAAATACGAGGCGGCGATCAAGGACATCCATGACTGCTACAACCGCGGCCAACCGGTGCTGGTCGGCACCACCTCGATCGAGAACTCCGAAGTCATCGACGAACTGCTGAACAAGGAGGGTCTGCCACACCAGGTGCTCAACGCGAAGCAGCATGCGCGCGAAGCAGAGATCGTGGCTCAGGCCGGGCGCTCGAAAATGATCACCATCGCCACCAACATGGCGGGGCGCGGAACCGACATCGTCTTGGGCGGCAATGTGGAGAAGGCCGCCGAAGCCGTCGAAGCCGACGAGTCGCTCGAGGCGGATGCGAAACAGCAGAAGATCGCCCAGCTGCGCACCCAATGGCAAAAGGACCATGAATTCGTGGTGGCGCAAGGCGGGCTGCGAATCATCGCGACCGAACGCCACGAATCGCGTCGCATCGACAACCAGCTGCGCGGCCGTTCGGGCCGCCAGGGTGACCCCGGCTCGTCACGTTTCTACCTGAGCCTGGACGATCCATTGATGCGCATTTTCGCCGGCGAGCGCGTCAAGGCGATCATGGAGCGGTTGAAGATGCCCGACGGCGAGGCTATCGAAGCCGGCATCGTCAGCCGCAGCATCGAAAGCGCGCAGCGCAAGGTCGAGGCGCGCAATTTCGACATCCGCAAACAGCTGCTCGAATACGACGACGTTGCGAACGACCAGCGCAAGGTGATCTACCAGCAGCGCAACGACATCCTCGACGCGAAAGACCTGTCGGCCCAGATCGCCTCACTGCGGGAGGGATGCTTCACCGACCTGACCCATCAGTACGTGCCGCCGGAATCGGTCGAGGAACAGTGGGATATTGCGGCTCTGGAAAAGACGCTGCGGGATGAGTGGTCGATCGAGCTGTCCTTGCAGCAGGAAGTGCAGGCTGCCAGCAGCATCACCGACGAGGACCTGCTGGAAAAAGTGCTCAAGGCGGCCGACGAAGCGTTTGGCGCGAAGGTGCAGCAGGTGGGTGCCGACAACTTCACCCAATTCGAGCGGATTGTGCTGCTGCAAAGCATCGACTCGCATTGGCGCGAACACCTGTCCGCGCTCGATTACCTGCGCCAGGGTATCCATCTGCGTGGCTACGCGCAAAAGCAGCCCAAGCAGGAATACAAGCGCGAGGCTTTCGAGCTGTTCGGGCAGCTGCTCGACTCGGTGAAAAACGAGGTCACCCGGATCCTGATGACCGTCTCAGTGCAATCGAGCGAGCAGCTGGACCAAGCCGCCGAGGACCTGGAGGACCGGGCCGAGCGTATCGCCAACGTGACCTACAGCGCACCTACGGAAACCGGCGAGGTCGAGACGGTGCTCGACGAGCGGACGGCACGCCAGATAGCCACGGCTGCCATCGCCAAAGCCGCCATCCCTCGCGTCGGGCGTAACGACCCTTGTCCTTGCGGAAGCGGCAAGAAATACAAGCACTGCCACGGTAAGCTGGCCTGAGGTTCGAGTTCAGCCGGCAATTTGCTCCGCCCGGATCAGAACGGCCTGCCGTCGTCCGCTCGTTGCTGCCAGGTGCGGGCCAGCCACTGCCGATAGCTGAGTGGGCCCGGTGGGGCGATCGACTCATCGATTCTGTGGATCCCGGCGAGCAAGGACCCGGTTTCGCCCACGAAGAAAGCCGGCGTCACGACAGCCGGTCTTGACCCGCCCAAGGCTTGCTGCCACTCGAAGTCATACACGCACCGGCCGGCGCGAATGTGTTCGACATCGGCGGGGTCGACCCCGCCTTGCCTGGCCGACTCTGCAAGGTCGTGGAGTTTGCTTGCCGGCTCCAGCTGTACGCACGAAGCGATGCCGGTATCGCTGATGCCAAGGATACCGAACGGCTCACCAATGATGATCCATTCGGCGAAGCTCCTTGCGGCGAAATTGGACAGGTCTTCGGCCACCGTCCGTTCCCGAAGAAGGGCATATTGCGCAGGACTCAGTGTCGCGCTCCAGATTTGATGAAACCTTGGGTTGGGGCGTTCCAGGAGCTTTTGGATCATCTCTATGAGGTGCGGGACCAGCTGGGGCGTTTGCTTGGCCACGAACCGGTCGATCAAGCCCTGATTGAATGCCTTCGTTGCCAGGGATTCGTCCTCATCGCCGGTGAGCAGCACGCGTTGACCTGGCCATTCGATGAGTTCTTCAAGCGCTTGCAAGCCGCTGATCCCGGGCATCAAGTGGTCGACCACGAAGCACTTCGTCAGCTGATAACGCTGCGGTGAGGTCGCCCAATACTGCAGCACCTGTGGAATGAGCGGCACTCCGAGCAGCCAGCGTTCGATGATTTTCTGCTGCGCCCAGAAATCCGCTTCCCAGCGGGGCGGTTCCTGCTGCAGGTAATTCAGACACGATTGCGGGCTCGAGAAGGCTTCGACGTTCCAGTGCCGTGGCAGCGCGTGGGCCAGCATCTGCAGGAAGTCGGCATCGTC
This sequence comes from Ramlibacter sp., assembly GCA_035571795.1. Lineage (GTDB taxonomy): Bacteria > Pseudomonadota > Gammaproteobacteria > Burkholderiales > Burkholderiaceae_C > Ramlibacter. The sequence goes on along the minus strand of DATNBX010000348.1, from coordinate 22,280 downwards.
GTCGAGCAGGACGATCGAGCCGGGCCGGTGGTACAGCGCCAAGCGCTGAGGTGGGGACAGGGCTGGAAGGCCACCCTCTTCACTGGAATCACTCCCGGGTTGCAGCCGGCTGATCATCAGGTTGCCGGTCGGGTTTGCGGACCAGAAAAAACGTCGGCGCGCCGCGTCCTGCAGCGCGCCGCCGAATGGGCCTTCACGGCTTGGTCAGCAATGACTAGCGTCTCATCCGAAGGCGGGAACATCAATCGAAACCCGCGTCCCCAGGTGGCTCGACTCCAGTTGTAGGGTCCGTGAGACCCTTGCGACGACAGCCTTGCATAATGCAAGCCCCACTCCATGAGCCCTCCCATGCCTTGTTGTAATGGCTCGAATGCTCTTCCCTGAGCTTCCTTGGATACGCCGCTTACGCGGTCTGTGACAGCAATCTTCCGAACTCGCGCACGCCATTAGGGCAGTGGTGACTGCTTGACGGAGGTCCGCCACAGTCACCGCACACTTGGCTTCGCGTTCCATAACCGTCTGCCCTGCGCTACATGCCGAGCGCTGTGGCCGTGGTGTCGTCGATCTCGATGAAACAGGCGACGGTGAGCACCCGACCGATTTTGATGGGCGGGCCCACCCGGTGCACGTTAAGGCCGCGCCGCACGAGCATGCGCTCAATAGCAGAGGTAGTGACCGTTACGTAGCGCGCTATGCCATTTGACCGCGCGAATCTCACCGACTCCTGCATGAGCGCGACGGAAAGCGTCCCAAAGCCAATCTGGTGGTTGCCTGCGTCTTCAGAGCTGGCCAGCCGATCCGTCGCGATCGCAAAGCGGCTAAGCTCCCAAACGTCGGCCGCGGCCGGCGCCGGTTGACCGTGGAGAAGCTGGGGAAACACGTCGCGAAGCATGTAAGGGCCGAGCGTCGGCAGCAATCGCCAGTGGGCATCGATGTGCTCCGCGGGAGACTTGCCGATGATGTATCGCGCCTGCTCGTCGGCATCGAACTGGTCGATTTCGCGGCCGTCCTCGGTTACTTCGACGTCCCAGCCCAGGCGAACCTTGAAAACCTCATGACGAAGGGCGAACATGCCGAACTGCTCGGCCGCGGTGAAACCCTGGAGAGGGCCAGTGGAAACAGTGTGCTGCATGGTGCTTCTCGCCAAAATCCGGGTGAGTGGATTTGACTCGGCAGCACCGCATGGGAGTAGCTACTTGGGAACGTAGGTATACTATAGTAGTACGCTCATCTTCAAGACCATGGATCTTGAAGAAGTCGTTCAGGGCAGCGCTGCTCTACTGGGATGCCCGCGGGCACCCGCCATTGGCGCGGACCGCCGCTTGCACGTGTGGCTGCCAGGCGAGTGCCTCGATACAGCCCCAGAAGGCGGCCACGGCTTCGGCGCCGACAATGTCATAGCCCTTGGAGTCGACCACCCTCAAGTTGGTCCTCGGCGCAGCGGCTTTGAAGACCCGGATGTCGCCATCATCGAACTGAGCCCAGTCCCAGCCGATCGAAACTGCAGCCTTGCCAAGCCGGCCGTGCCATTCGGTTGCGCCCGCATTGCGACAGGCCCAACCGAGTTCCCGCGCAGCGTCGTCCAGGACGAGCGTGTCCGGCGCGGTGCAGAGATGCTCGAACACAATTCCTGACAGCCCGGCCCGCTCGACGCGCACGTAATAATCATGGGAATGCAACTGGGGAAGGCTCAGCGCAACCTCCGATGGCAAATGCTTCATGGCGAGTCCCCCATCTTCGATAGTTCCAGGCGCTTTTTGGGAAGCACATGTCTGATGCCGGTGTTCTTTCGCTGATTCACGCCGTGGTAACTGCAGCCACGCAGGACGAGTTGTTCAGGCAGATGCAGGAAGCCGCGCGTATCCTCAGGTTCGAAAAGGTTCTCTTCGGCATCCAGCTGCAGCTGCCGCAAACGAAGCCGGTCCAGCACATCACGAGCGGCTATCCCAAGGACTACCAGGACCTGTACCTGAAGAAAGAGTTCGTTCTGCGCGACCCTACGGTCTACCATGCGCTGACGAGCGAAAAGCCGCTGACCTGGTCGGAGGGCATGTATACGCAGGCGTCCCATGACATCATGGAAGAGTCGCGCAAGCACGGGCTGGCCCACGGGATGAGTTTGCCGGTTCACGAAGGCTCCACCATACGAAGCATGCTTAGCCTGGCGCGCGACAAGCCCTTCGACAGCCCTGCTGAAAAACGCTATGTCGAGGAAGGCGGCATTGTTCTTTCGCATTGCGTTCATCAAGCGACCAAGAGAATCATTGTTCCGGAGCTCATCGCCGGCTTACGCCCGAAACTTACGGCGCGCGAACTTGAATGCCTGAAGTGGGTGGCACAAGGCAAGAGCAACGGGGTAATTGCCGATATCCTGAACATCAGTGATCACGCGGTCGACTTTCATATGAGGAACGTCTTGAGCAAGCTGAAAGTAACCTCGCGGCAACAGGCGATGGTGGTTGGGGTCTCGCTCGGACTGATCACATAACGGTTGCCCCTCCCAGTTTAGGGGCCACGATGGCTGCGTGCCAGTGATCAGGGGCGTAGCTACTTACCGGCGTAGGTTGACACGCCCGTCGCGGGCGCTGCACGGCGAAATCACGCAGGCCGTCCCTGCCGGCGGCGTCGACACTAGCCTTGCACGTGCCGCTTTTTCTGCCGTGCCAGCCAGTTGCCGTAGCTGTTGCCGGGGTCGGGACATAGTGGCGAATCGACCGCAAACAAGGCGCCCAGCAAAGCGCCATCCTGGCCCACTGGAAAAGTCGCAGCCAGCTGCGGCGGCCCGCTGCGTCCGAGTCCCTGGCGCAATTCGAGGTCGGCGAGTTTCAAGCCCTGCCGGATCTCCTGCAGGCCGGACGGCGGGACCCCTTCGATTTCGGCCAGTTCGGCCATGGCCTTCAGGCCCTCCGGAGTTTCGAGCTGCAGCCAGCCGACGTGGCCGGCGGCGTCCATCCCGAGAATACCGAACGGACTGCCGATCACGATGTGTTCGACCCATCGCTTGGCCGCGAAGCCTGCCAGGTCGCGCCCCACTGAAGGCATGCGCAGCAACGCGTTCTGTTCGGGCCCGAGCGTCGTCCGCCAGGTTTGCGCATGACGGGCATTGGGGGTCGCCAGCAGGTGTTCGACCGCGTCGATCAGCCGGCGCGAAATGTCGGGCGTCTGCTTGGCGATGAACTGATCGATCAGGCCGCGGTTGAAGGCCCGCACGGCGACCTGCTCGTCGGCCTGGCCCGTCAGCAGGACGCGCGATCCCGGCCAGTCCACCAGCTCGCCCAGCGCCTGCAACCCGTCCATGCCAGGCATCGAATAGTCCACGACACACACCCGAGTCAGCGCATAACGCTCCGTGTATTGCGACCAATATCCAAGGATCTGCGGGATCAGGCGCTTGCCATCGCGCCATTGGTCGACCAACTGCTGCTGGTTCCAGGCGTCGGCTTCCCAGAACGGCGGCTCCTGCTGGAGGTAGTTGATGCATTCGACCGGCCGCAAGAAGAGCTTGATATGCCAGTGGCGCGGCAGCACCAAGGCAAGCATCTCGAGGTAATCGGGGTCGTCATCCAGGAAGACCACTGTGCCCGGGCGGTGGAACAGGGAAAGGCTCACGGTCTGCCTCCGGGTAGGCACGGGTGTTTGTTCATGCTTGGTTGTTGCCATGAGCGGCAGTGGATGATGATATTGTCTCAGCACATTCGGATACGAAAAGACAATCTCATGGGGGTACCTGTTAACTTTGACAGTGTGAGCCTCGACGGCCTTCTCAGCGACTGGGTCGGTGCACTGCGTGAATTTTCGGTCGAAGCTGTCGCCGTGCTGGGGCCCGACCCTTTCGGCACCAGTGAAGACCGGCAAGTGATCGCGGTTCATCCTCCGCTCGTCGCGGACGCCGCGAAGGCGCTGGCGGAAAGCCGCGATTTCGGCGCCCCGTGGCGCGATTCGGATGCGCCCCTGGTAGCCTGGCAATACATCGCCAAGTCCGACCACCTGAGCTCCAGCCGCTGGCGCCTGCTCTGGCTGGCGCACGGATTTCAAACGGTGGTGCGAGTCGAGTTCTCGCTGCCGGCCGGGCGCGCTTTCGAGTGCTTTATGTTCAGCCCGCGCGAACTCACGGACCGCTCCGAAGCGGCCTTGCTGGTCTGGTCGGCCCTGAACATCTGGCCGCTGGTCAAACGCTGCATCGCCGACGTCCGGTCCACCCTCAGTCCGCGCGAGCGCGAGTGCCTGGTCCTGGCTTTCCGAGGCCTGACGGCGCGCGAGAGCTCGCTGCAGCTGCGGTGCAGCGAGCGCACGGTGAATTACCATCTGTCCAACGCGATGGGCAAACTAAAGGTCGACAACAAAATGGCGGCGATCCAGCGCGCCTGCTGGCTCGGAGCGATTTGACGGGCACTGCGCGAAAAAGTTTATATTGCCGTTTACTCTTCAAATCGCTGCTGCCCAATGGCCGATTCCGATCGCACCGCCTCCCTGATGACTCCGTCCAAGCTGGCGCAGATCAAACCCAGGAGCGCGGTTTCGCCGGCGGCATGGCTGAATCAGATGGCTGCCGACGCCGGCCACGTGCATGTGAGCCGCCTTCGGGAATTGCGCGAGGAGTTTCAGGCTCAGGCGCTGCTGCGGGATTTTTCGCCCCTTGTTTCAGAACTGGGGGGTGTGGCTGCAGCATTGGCCCGGCTTGATTTCGGTCTGCTGCAAAGGCGCGGGTGGTGGGCGCGCACCACCGGCAAGAGCCGCAGCGCCGGTGTCGAATTCGCCGCCCAGTTCGAGCAGGTCGAACTGGTGACCCGGGGCCTGAGTGCCAATACGCAGGGTCTGCAGAAAAAACAGCAGGAGCAGGCCGCGGCCACCGAGCTTGCGGTGCTGGAGCTCGAGGTGGAATATCGTGCGATCGACAAGATCATCGAGCAGGGTACGCGTTGGCTGCACGACATGCGCAACCAGCTCAAGGCCCGGGCCGCATCGGTGGATCCGGCGGGCCAGGACCAGCTCAAGGACGACGCGGGGCGCTGCGAAATACTGGTGGCACGGCTGAAGGCGTTGCGCGCCGTGAGCTCCGCAGCGCAGCAGACGCACCAGCAAGCCCAAGGCGCTGCCGCGCGGCGCGCGGCGCTGCTGCAATTGCTGCGCCAGGCGCTCGCAACCAACCTCCAGGCATGGCAAGAGCGTTTGTCTGCGCTGGCGACGGCCGCGGCGCGTGACACTTCGCCCGTGCTCAGCACGGACGCTGCGATGGAGGCTCATCGCGAACTCCAGCTGTCCGTGAAACAGGCGATCGCAGACTGCGGGCAGCTGCAGGCACAAGAGAAAGCGCTGGCGGAAAGCCTGCAGGCCTTCGGCGCCCAACTGGAGGCAGTGTGACGACCTCAACGCCGCCCGGAGAATAAGGACCATGCCTTTCCTGGCAGTCGACGTTGGCAACACCCGTCTGAAGTGGGCGCTGTACGACGCTCCGCGGCCCGGGGCCGCCTTGCGCGCACACGGCGCCGAGTTCCTCGAAAACATCGACAAGCTGGCGGATGGCGCCTGGTCGGCTCTGCCGCCCCCCGAGCGCATGCTGGGCTGCGCAGTGGCCGCCGACGCCGTGAAGCGGCGCGTCGAGGAGCAGATGGAGGAACTGTGGGACGTACCGGCGCACTGGGTCGTGCCCAATGCCGGCGAAGCCGGCCTCACAAATGGCTATGACCACCCCGCGCGGCTGGGAGCGGACCGTTGGGTGGCGATGATCGGTGCCCGGCACAGGATGCTGGCCCGCGGCGCGCCAAGGCCGCTGGTGGTCGTGATGGTCGGTACCGCGGTGACCGTGGAGGCAGTGGATGTGGACGGCAAGTTCCTTGGCGGCTTCATCCTGCCGGGTCACGGCATCATGCTGCGCGCCCTGGAGTCGGGGACGGCCGGCCTGCATGTGCCCACCGGCGACGTGCGTGAGTTCCCCACGAATACCAGCGATGCGCTCACCAGCGGCGGTACTTTCGCCATAGCAGGGGCGATCGAGCGAATGGTCCAGCATGTGCGACGGCACTGCGGGGCGGAGCCGGCCTGCTTCATGACGGGCGGGGCCGGCTGGAAGATGGCGCCGCACATGTCCGTGGCATTCGAGCTCGTGGAAAGCCTGATCTTCGGCGGACTGCTGGAGATCGCCCGGCAGCGGTTTGCCGTGGCGGAATAGTCAGGCACTAAGACCGTCCACCGCCTGGAACAGCGCCTCGCCCGCTTGCCGCAGGACCTGCTCCTTCCACGTGTCGGTGTCGACGTAGAACGCGTCCTTCATTTGCCGCTTGATCTGTGCGGCCAGCGCGGCCGGGGCTTGCGGGTGCAGATGCAGCCAATGCTCGGCCCGCAGCGCTTGCAGCATTTGCATCAGGGGCAGCGTCCCGTACTCGATGGCAATGCCCGTGTATTGCGCCTGCGGACATTCTTCGTAGATGGCGCCGCACATCAGCCCGGTGAGAAAGGCCGAGGTCGAGGAGCCGTCGTAGATGGAAGTGACTGGGGTCGCGCCGTGGCCGCCCCACCACTGGCGGGCCGTCGCCAGGGCGACCGCGTCGTCGCGGCCGGCGTAGATGCGTTCGCCTACGCCGGTGGGTCCCAACCCGGTGTGGATGTCGATCCAGGCGATGCGGGCTGCGCGCCGTCCGTGCGAGCGCAGCACCTCGCGCAAGGCCAGGTTGCTCCAGGTCGGGCCGGTACCGCCGAAAAACAGGCCGCCGGGAAACTCGTACTGGCCGCGTGTGAGGATGGCCTGGTATGCGGCCTCGCCACTGGTCGCCAGACGTTGCGCGACGGCCGCGTTGTTGGCGGCTGACGGCGGCCACTCCTCTGGCAGCAACAAGGCATGGATCTCGCGATAGGCCTCGTTGACCGGCAATGGCCGCGAAAAATCGTGGAAGTTGCGGTTCAGGTCGACGTTTTCATGGGTGGTGCGGCGCAGATGCGAAAAGCCATACGGATTCAGCGCATGAAGGTAGAGCACGGCCACGCCGCGCCGCCGGGCGTGTTCGCGCCAAGGGGCATTGCTCAAAGCCGACAATTGCACGCCGCTGCCGCAAAATCCTTCCACGCCATGGCAGGCGCTGGAGACGATCAGCACGCTTGCGGCGTTGGGGTGGCCGTCGCGGGCCACATCCAGCGCCAACTCCTCGCCATCACGGCCCTTCAACGGATGGGGTTTGGACTCGACCTCCAGCCCGGCCTCGCGCGCCGACTGCAGGAATCGTGTGCGCGCCTGGACGTACGAATCGGAAAAGACGTTGCCGCCGCCCGTCATGCGGGCGCCCTTGCCAGCCACGACTCCGCGAGCCGCACCCAGTAAGTGGCCCCCAGGGGAATCAGCTCGTCGTTGAAATCGTAGCTGGCGTTGTGCAGCATGCAGGGCCCGCCGCCGTGCCCCATCTCGCGATGGCTGCCGTCGCCATTCGCGATGAAGCAATACGCCCCCGGCTTGGCTTGCAGCATATAGGCGAAGTCCTCCGCGCCCATGGTCGGTTCCTGCACCTCCACGTTGTCGGCGCCGACAATGGACGCCATGACCTGCCGCGCGAATTCGGCCTCGGCCGCGTGGTTGATGGTGGGTGGGTAATTCCGTACGAATTCGAATTCGCATGCAGCCTCATGCGCCGCGCAGACGTGTTCGGCGATTTGCTTCATGCGCCGTTCGATCAGGTCCAGCACTTCCAGCGTGAAGGTGCGCACGGTGCCCTGCAGCTCGCAGCTGTCGGGCACGACATTGGTGGCCTCCCCGCCATGGATCATCGTTACCGAAATGACCCCCGCGTCGATCGGCTTCTTGTTGCGGCTGATGATGGTCTGGAACGCCTGCACCATCTCGCAGGCGATGGGCACTGGATCGATGCCGTTGTGCGGCAGGGCCGCATGGCTTCCCTTGCCGCGGATAGTGATCTTGAATTCGTTGCTCGAAGCCATGACCGGCCCCGCACTCACCGCGAATTTCCCGACAGGATAGCCGGGCCAGTTGTGCATGCCGAATACGGCTTCCATCGGGAACTGCTCGAAGAGGCCGTCCTTGATCATCTCGCGCGCGCCGCCGCCGCCTTCTTCCGCCGGCTGGAAGATGAGGTAGACCGTGCCGTCGAAGTTGCGGTTCCCGGCGAAATGCTGGGCTGCCGCGAGCAGCATGGCTACATGCCCGTCGTGGCCGCAGGCGTGCATCTTGCCCTTGTGCCGGCTGGCGTGGCTGAAGGTGTTGAACTCCTGCATCGGCAGCGCATCCATGTCGGCGCGCAGGCCAACCGCGCGCGAACCGGTGCCGTTCCTCACGATGCCGACGACCCCCGTCGTACCCAGGCCGCGGTGGATCGGGATACCCCATTCCGTGAGCTTTTGGGCCACAACATCGGCGGTGCGCACTTCTTCGAAACACAGTTCGGGATGGGCATGGATGTCGCGCCGGATTGCGGCGATGGCCGCCGCCTGGGTCACCACCGAGTCGAGGATGTTCATGTCGATCTAATGTTCACTTGGGAACCTTCCAGTCTAGCCGTTGCCCAGCACCTGTGCAGCCGGCCTGCGCCATGACCGGATATCCGGGAGAATCCGGCGATGGATTCAACAACAACCGTTTCGCAGCGCGCGCTCAAGCTGGCGCAGACCCTGGTGCGCATCAATACAGTGAGCGCGCATTCGAACCTGGCGCTGATCCACTTCATTCGCGATGAGCTGGCCCGGCTGGGAGTGGCCGGCCGGCTGACTTATAACGCCGAAAAGACCAAAGCCAACCTGTTTGCCACATTGGGCGAAGGCAAGCCAGCCGGAGTCATACTTTCCGGTCACACCGACACGGTGCCGTGGGACGGTCAAGACTGGTCAGCCGATCCGCTGAGTGCGACCGTGGCCGATGGCCGGCTGTACGGCCGCGGTTCGGCGGACATGAAGAGCTTCATCGCGGTCGCGTTGGCGCATGCTGCTGATTTCCTGGACAGCAAGGCGCCGTTCGCCATCCACCTGGCCTGCAGCTATGACGAAGAGATCGGCTGTTTCGGCGTCAGGGACCTCATCGCGGACATGCGCGAGGCCGGCGTAGCGCCGCTGGCATGCATCGTGGGCGAGCCCACCAGCATGGTGCCGGCGATCGCGCACAAGGGTGTTTACCGCTACAAGTGCTGTGTTCGCGGCAAGGAAGCCCACTCGGCGCTGACGCCGCAATCCGTCAACGCGATCGAGATGGCGGCCCGTGTCATCGGCAAATTGCGTGACATGGCCGAGGGATTCCAGCGCGAGGAGCCGCGCTACGACGGCTTCGACGTGCCGTTTTCCACCGCGAGCGTCGGCCAGTTTCACGGCGGTATGGCGGACAACGTGGTGCCGCGGGAAGCGCAGTTCCGTTACGAATTCCGCGACTTGCCCACGGCCGACGTGCGGGTGATGCAGCAAGAGGTGCTTGCCCATGCGCGCTCACTCGAACCCGCCATGAAGGCCGTGGCGCCGGAGGCGGGTTTTCACTTCGAAACCATCTGCGAAATTCCCAGCTTCATGGGCTCGGCCACGGACGGCGTGACGCGCCTGGCTCAGCGGCTCTCGGGTGAACAGCGCACAACGCTGGTGGCCTTCGGCACCGAGGCAGGGATTTTCAAGAATGCAGGAATACCGACGGTCGTGTGCGGCCCCGGCAGCATTGTCCAGGCGCACCAGCCCGACGAATACGTGAGCCTGGACCAGCTGGCGCGATGCGAGGCATTCATGCGAGGACTGGCGGCGGTGCGGGAGATCGGCTGAGTTGCCCTCCGATCAAAATATGGACGCAGCAATAGGTTTCCGCTTACCTCATGAGTAGCACCATTAGCATCAGCGCGGACTCGCCAGAGACGGACGCCGTAGCCGTGCGCGGCGCGTGTCCGCACGATTGCCCGGACACCTGCGCGTTGGTCACCACGGTGGTGAACGGCATCGCCACGGAAGTGCGCGGCAACCCGCAGCACGTGCACACGCAAGGTGTTCTGTGCACGAAGGTTTCGCGCTACACCGAGCGCACCTACCATCCTGAGCGGCTGCTGTATCCGCTGCGGCGCTGCGGCCCCAAGGGGTCAGGGCAGTTCGAGCGCGTGAGCTGGGACGAGGCCTTGGCCGACATTGCGCAACGCCTGCAAGCGATCGCACGGCGCGAGCCGCAGGCCATCGTTCCGTACAGCTATGCCGGCACCATGGGCCTGGTGCAAGGCGAGAGCATGGCCAGCCGCTTTTTTCACAAGCTCGGTGCGTCCCAGCTCGATCGCACCATCTGCTCCAGCGCCGGCGGTGAGGCCCTGACCTACACCTTGGGCGGCAAGGTGGGCATGAAGGTGGAATTCTTCGCTCAATCCAGGCTCATCCTCATCTGGGGCAGCAATTCGATCACCAGCAACCTGCATTTCTGGCGCCTGGCCCAGCAAGCCAAGCGTGCCGGTGCCAGGCTGGTGTGCATCGATCCGCGCCGCAGCGAAACCGCCGAGAAGTGCCACGAGCATGTCCAGCTCCTGCCGGGCACCGACGCCGCCCTCGCGCTGGCCATCATGCATGAGCTGATCGTCAATGACTGGCTCGACCATGATTACCTCGCCGACTACACGCTCGGCTGGGAGGCGTTGCGTGAGCGCGCTCTGCGTTGGAGTGCGGAACGCGCAAGCGCCATCTGCGGCGTGCCGGCGGCGCAAATCCGCTCGTTGGCGCGCGATTGGGGCACCACCCGGCCGGCCGCCATCCGCCTGAATTACGGCATGCAGCGGGTGCGTGGCGGCGGCAATGCGGTGCGGGCCATCGCCTGCCTGCCAGCGCTCACGGGTGCCTGGCGCGAGCCTGCTGGCGGCATGTTGCTATCGAGTTCAGGCATGTTCCCGGTCGACCGGGCGGCCTTGCAGCGGCCGGACCTGCTCGCCGGCCGGGTGCCGCGCACCATCAACATGAGCACGATCGGGAATGACCTGTTGCGGTCATCGTCGCCGCAGTTCGGTCCGAAGATCGAAGCCCTGGTCGTCTACAACAGCAACCCGGTGGCTGTCGCGCCCGAGTCGGGGAAGGTGGTGGCCGGCTTCGACCGGGAAGACCTGTTCACGGTGGTCCTGGAACACTTCCAAACCGACACGGCCGACTATGCCGACTATGTCCTGCCAGCCACGACCCAACTGGAACACTGGGACGTGCACTTGTCTTATGGGCACACCGACGTGCTGCTCAACCGCCCGGCGATCGCGCCGCTCGGCCAGGCGCGGCCCAATACCCAGATCTTCCGCGAACTCGCGCGTAGGCTCGGCTATGGCGAACCTTGCTTCGCAGAGGACGACGAGAGTCTTTGTCGCCAGGCTTACGGCAGTCGGGTTGAATTCAGCGAGCTGCTGGAGCGGGGCTATGCGACGCTCGAGGTGCCCGACGCGCCCTTTGCCGCCGGTGGTTTTCCTACCCCTTCAGGCAAATGCGAATTCTTCAGCGAGCGGCTGGCGCGGCAAGGCCTGGACGGCCTGCCCGACCATGTGCCCAATTACGAGGTTCCCATTCCTTCCGGGTGCTATCCCCTGGCGATGATTTCGCCGCCGGCACGCAATTTCCTCAACTCCAGCTTCGTCAACGTGCGCAGCCTGCAGCAGACTGAGGGCGAGCCGCTGCTCGAACTGAACCCGGGCGACGCCGCGGCGCGCGGCATCGCCTCGGGCATGGTGGTGCGGGTGTTCAACGATCGGGGCGAGTACCGCTGCAAGGCGCATGTGTCGGAGCGCGCGCGACCGGGTGTCGTCAACGGCCTGGGCGTCTGGTGGCGCAAGCTGGGGCTTGACGGGACCAATGTCAATCAGCTCACCAGCCAGCGCCTGACGGACCTGGGCCGAGGCCCGGTGTTCTACGACTGCCTGGTTGAAGTCGAAGCCGCGTGAGAAAGGGTCTGGTGATGGCGATCGCGGGAGTGGTGGCGCTGGCGATCGCGGGCACGCTGTGCCTTTCCGGATGCGCGGACCTGAGCTACTACTGGAGTTCAGCCACTGGCCACCTGCGCATGATGAGCGCGGCCAGGCCAGTGGACGAATGGTTGGGTGACAAGGAGGCGCCCGAGCGGCTGAAAGCCAGGCTGGCGCTGAGCCAGCGCATCCGCAAGTACGCCGTGACCGAGCTGAAGCTTCCGGACAACCCCAGCTATCACCGCTATGCCGACCTGCATCGAAGCGCCGTCGTGTGGAACGTCGTCGCCGCTCCGGCCTATTCGGTCACGCTGAAGCAATGGTGTTTCCCGATCACCGGCTGCGTGACCTACCGGGGCTACTTCGATGAGCAACAGGCCCGCGCCGATGCGGCCGAGCTGGCCAAGGAGGGCTACGAGTCCAACGTGTACCCGGTGCCCGCCTATTCGACGCTGGGCTGGATGAACTGGGCCGGCGGCGATCCCTTGCTCAATACCTTCATCTACTTCCCCGACGGCGAGTTGGCGCGCCTGATTTTCCATGAGCTCGCGCACCAGGTGGTCTACGCCAAGAATGACACCGTGTTCAACGAGTCGTTCGCGACTTCGGTCGAGCGTCTGGGCAGTGCTGGCTGGTTGGCCACGCAAGCGTCCGACGCGGCGCGCAAGGACTACGCCGACTTCGATGCCCGCCGCACCCAGTTCCGCGGCCTTGCGCTGGCGACGCGCAAGCGGCTGGTACAGATTTACGAATCGAACCGCGGCGCGGAGCGTGACGCACTGAAGCAAGCGGCCTTGGAGCGGTTCCGCGAGCAGTATGCGCAGCTGCGCGCGGGTTGGGGCGGCGACCCGGCGCGCTATCGCGGCTACGACCGCTGGGTGGAGCAAGCCAACAACGCATCGTTCGGAGCCCAGGCCGCGTACGACGAACTGGTCCCCGGCTTCGAAGCGCTGTTCGGCCGTGAAGGGCGCGATTGGAAGCGGTTCTATGATGCGGTCAAACAGCTGGCGGCCTTGCCCAAGAGCGAGCGCCACCAACTGCTCAAGGAAAGCTCGTGAGATTGGCCGCGGCAGGAGACCAGATTGCCTGATATCCACATCACCCGCCAGCATTCGCTGGGCCTGACCGAGGCACGCAAACTGGCCTTCAAGTGGGCCGAAATGGCGGAGGAGCGGTTCGACATGGAGTGCACCTACGAGGAGGGCAAGACCGCTGACCTGGTGAGCTTCACGCGTTCGGGAGTGAACGGCGAGCTCAAGGTCACCAAGGAACGTTTCGTGCTGGATGCCCGGCTCGGATTCCTCTTGGGCGCTTTCAAGGACCGGATCGAATCCGAGATCGTGAAGAACCTGGACGATTTGCTGGCCCATGACTCGCCGGTGGGTGCCTTCGACAAGGCCGTGGCAAAGAAATCGGCGCCTAAAAAAGCGGCGGCCAGGAAGAAGGCCTAGGGCGCCGGCTGCGATGGAGACTTCGCCAATCGCGACCGGGCCACTTGCCGGGCTCAAGGTTCTCGAACTCGGGCAGCTCATCGCGGGCCCGTTCGCGGCCAAGACGCTGGCCGATTTCGGCGCCGATGTGATCAAGGTCGAGCCGCCGCCCGACCCGCAGCGGCCCCATTCAGGCGGCGATCCGCTGCGCAAATGGCGCTTGCTCAAGGACGGCACCTCAGTATGGTGGCAAGTCCAGTCGCGCAACAAACGTTCGCTCGCCCTGGACCTGAAGGATCACGACGCGCAGGAAATCGTGCGCCAACTCGCCGGCCAGGCCGACGTGCTGATCGAGAACTTCCGCCCGGGTGCGCTGGAAGGCTGGGGGCTCGGCCCGGACGTATTGCTCGGGTTCAATCCCCGCCTGATCGTGCTGCGGATCAGCGGCTATGGCCAGACTGGACCGTATCGCGACCGCCCTGGCTTCGGCGTCGTGGCCGAGGCGATGGGCGGCCTGCGTCACCTGACCGGCGAGCCCGGGCGCGTGCCGGTGCGGGTCGGCGTCAGCATCGGCGATACGCTGGCGGCGCTGCATGGCGTGATCGGCATCCTGCTGGCTTTGCAGCACCGCCACTCGAGCGGCCGCGGCCAGGTGGTCGACGTGGCCTTGTACGAAGCGGTATTCAATTGCATGGAAAGCCTGCTGCCCGAATACAGCGCGTTCGGCGTGGTGCGCGGGCCGGCCGGCAGCGCCATGCCCGGGATCGCGCCGACCAACGCATACCGGTGCGGCGATGGCGGCTACGCTTTGATCGCCGGCAATGGCGACAGCATTTTCCGGCGGCTCATGGGCGTGATCGGCCGACCCGACCTCGCGTCGGATCCCGCACTCGCCGACAATGCCGGCCGGGTCGCGCGTGTCGGCGAGATCGACGCCGCCATCGGAAGATGGGCGCTGGAGCATACAGTGGACGCGGTCCTGGCCGCGCTCGATGGCGCGGCGGTGCCCGCCGGCCGCATCTACACCGTCGCCGATATCGCAGCCGATCCGCACTACGGGGCCCGCGGCATGCTGCAACAGGTGCCGATGGACGACGGCAGCGCGCTCGCGGTTCCCGGCGTCGTGCCCAAATTGTCTGTAACGCCCGGCGGACACCGCCGCAACGCGCCTCGGCTTGGTCAGGATACCGACGAGGTGCTGCGCGATCTGGGCCTCACGACCGAGCAGATCGAAGGCCTGAAGCGCCGCGGCATCGCGGCGGGAAGTGAATCGTGAGGGGCGGGAGGCTGCATGATCGACCATCTTGACCACCTGGTGCTGACCACTTCGCACGAGGCTCAATGCATCGAGTTCTATACCGAGGTACTTGGCATGTCCCTGGAGAGTTTTGTTGGTGGCGTGCCTCCGGTCGAGCGCCGGGCTTTCAGGTTCGGCGACCAGAAGATCAACCTTCACGTGCAAGGTCGCGAGTTCGAACCCAAGGCGCACCTGCCGGTGCCAGGGGCGCTCGACCTTTGCTTCATGGCCAGCGTGCCGTTGCGCCAGGTGATCGAGCGGCTGGCAAGCGTCGGCTGGCCGATCATTGAAGGGCCGGTGCTGCGTACGGGCGCGACGCGAAAGATCCGGTCGGTCTATGTGCGCGATCCCGACTTGAACCTGATCGAAATCTCCGAACCTGCTCAGCCGGAGGCAACGGCATGAACACCAAACCTTTCCTCGCATTCGCTTGCGCCCACCTGACCGACGAGCGGCTGTACGCGGCGCAGATTGCCGCATTGAACGATCGTTTCGATTGCCGCGCCTTCGTCTTTCGCGAGCAGGACTCGCTGGGAGGGATGGCCGAAGCGCTGCTCGCCAACACGCCGGCGCGATTCACGCTGATCGGACTTTCACTCGGCGGCTACGTGGCGTTCGAGGTCATCCGCCGGCAGCTGCCGCGGCTGGAACGGCTGGCGCTGCTTGACACGACCGCCGTGGCCGACACCCAGGCGCGCCACGCCGGCCGCCTGGCCGATATCGCCAAGGTGCGCGCCGGCGGGATCGAAGCGCTGATACCCGAGCTGCCCGCGCGCTGGATGCTGCCGTCACATGTACAACGACCGGAGCTGGCCGCGCTGATGGCCGACATGGCGCGCAGCGTCGGCGCCGCCGGCCAGTTCAACCAGCAGACCGCGATGATGGGTCGGCCCGATTCGCACCAGGACCTCGCGAAAGTGCGTGTCCCGACGCTGGTGATGTGCGGGCGCCAGGATCCGGTGACGCCGGTGGCCGACCACGAGGCGATGGCGGCACGCGTGCCGGGCGCACGGCTCGCGTTCATCGAGGAATGCGGACACCTTTCGGCCATCGAGCAGCCGGATGCGGTGACCCGCGTGCTGGCGGATTGGCTCGTTGCTAGCTGAGCGAGCCGATCAGGTCGATGTACTGCTGCATGGCAGTGTCGCTCGAAGTGCCCTTCAGCCCATTCCACGCATCCCACTTCGCGCGGCCGACCATGTCGCCGAAGCCGGGCTTTTTCTCGCTGTTGTCGCCGGCCGTGGCCTGTTTGTAAAGTGCGTAGAGCTTCAGCAGCGTGGCGTTATCGGGGCGCTCGGTCAGGTTCTTGGATCCAGCGACAGCGGCTTCGAACGCGGCTTTCAGGTCGGCCATGTGTGCTCCTTGAGGGTTTGTGCGGTGGGGAAGCGCATCTACCTTTTCGCGGTGTCTGCGGGTAACTTCGCGGTATCTTACGGCCAGCCGGCGACCCAGAATAGGGGCCGCCACCGAATAACACCGAGCGTACTGGAGGCAGCATGGTTACCCGAATCATTGCGCGGCAACTTGCCAGCGCAGCCGCGCGCGAGATCGCTGCGGAGCGCATGACGAAAGTCGACACGGCCTGGCTGCGGATGGATTCGCCCAGCAACCTGATGATGATCATCGGCGTGTGGACGCTGCAGCCCCGCATCAGGTACGAGGCCCTTTGCACGCGGGTGCGGGAGCGCTTGCTCCAATACGACCGGTTTCGCCAGCGCGCACAGGAAGATGCGGCAGGAGCTACCTGGGTGGAGGACACGGAGTTCGACATCGAGCGCCATGTCGTGCGTGAAAAGCTGCCCAGGCGGTCCAAGGGCCAGGAGCAGGCGGCGTTGCAGCAGCGCGTCGCCGAACTCGCGATGCAGCCGCTGGACCGCGGCCATCCACTGTGGCAGTTCCATCTGGTGGAGGATTACCAGGGCGGCAGCGCGCTGATCGTGCGTATCCACCATTGCATTGCGGACGGCATCGCGCTGATCTCCGTGACGATGTCGCTGGTCGATGGCGGTGCGCCGCCGCCCGAGCGCAAGCGCAAGGAAGGGCCCACGGGCGCGGAAGACTGGATCGCCGATATGCTGATCAAACCGCTTACCGACGTGGCGGTGAAGGCGCTAGGCGCGGCCGGCGAGGGCGCCGTCCGGTCGCTTGGGCTATTGCGCGACCCGCGCAAAGGCCTGACCGGATCGATGGACGTAGCCAAATTGGCGTACCAGGTTCTCAGCGATGCGGCGGCGCTGGCGTTGATGCCCGATGACTCCAAGACCCGCCTGAAGGGCAAGCCCGGCACTGCCAAACGGGTCGCCTGGTGCCAACCGATTCCCCTGGAAGAAGTCAAGGCGGTCAGCAAGGCTCTCAATTGCTCGATCAACGACGTGCTGCTCAGCTGCGTGGCCGGGGCCATCGGCGAATACCTCAAGGCGCTGGGCGACGACGTCACCGGCCAGGAGATTCGCGCCATGATCCCGGTCAACCTGCGCCCGCTCGAGGAGGCCCACAAGCTGGGCAACCGGTTCGGCCTGGTGCCGCTGGTGCTGCCGATCGGCATCGAAAACCCGATCGAGCGCGTCTACGAGGTGCGGCGCCGCATGAATGCCCTGAAGGGCAGCACGCAACCGCTGCTCGCCTTCGGGCTGCTCGCGGTGGCGGGGCTTTTGATCAAGCCGGCGCAGGAAGCCATGCTCAGCCTGTTCGGCAAGAAGACCACGGCGGTCATGACCAATGTGCCGGGCCCGCGCGACAAGTTGAAGTTCCTTGGCGCCACGCTGGAGCAGAGCATGTTCTGGGTGCCGCAATCCGGCGACATCGGCCTGGGCGTGTCGATCCTGAGCTATGGCGGCGGCGTGCAGTTCGGCGTCATCACCGACAGTACGCTGTGCCCTGATCCGCAGAAGATCATCGACGAGTTCGAGCCGGAATTCGCGAAGCTGTCACTGGTGACGTTGATGCTGCCGTGGGGAGAGTGACTGAGCGAAGGGCGAGGAGAGTGACTGAGCGAAGGGCGAGGGGCCCCGCTTGCGGGGATCGACCAGCGAAGGCACTCTCGAGGCTTCAGGGCTCGATGCCCTGAAGCCGCAGCAAGCGGTGGCGCTCCACGGCCTGGAGCGGTGGCTCTCCAAGGCCTGGACCCCGGATCAAGGCCGTCACGACAGCCGGCTACTCTTCCTTCGTCCGCAGTGTCAAGAACTGCGCCTCGTACTCTTTCGCCAGCGAAACCTTCTGTGCCTCGGCCAGTACCTTTCCGGCTTCCTGGAAGAACTTGGTTTCCTCCTCGTGCAGGTGGTGCTCGATCTTTTCGCACAGCCTCTTCGCGCCGGCCATCCATCCCGGAGCGCTGAGTTCCTGGTGCTCCAGGTCTTCCACCATTTCGTCCATCTGATGGTGCTCGGAAATGGCATGGCGCGCGGCGTCCACCGTCGCGTCATGGTCGATCAGGGGAATATAGAAGCAGCGCTCTTCCGCGGTCTCGTGCGCCAGCAGTTCGCGCTTCAGATCCAGGAAAACGCGGTGCCGCTCAGGCGTGTCCGGCTCGCTGGCAAGCAAACGGGCCGACAGGGCCCGTTGTGTTTCATGGCTGACGCGCAGCGCTTCGAATATGTTCATGCAAGACATCGTGCCCGCTATCGCGTCCGCAGTATGTAGGCGCGCGGCGCGAAATTGGCTGCGACCGGCGCCGTTACTCCTGAAGCTCGACCTTGGCCAGTTCGACGTCAAGCCGCTCCGTGGCATCAACGGGCTTGCCGGCGGCTGCCTGCTCATAGAGCCTGGTCGCCTCTTTCATTTTTCTTTCGCCTTCCAGCATCACCAGCCCGTTGGCATACTCGATCATTCCGATCGCCGAAACCGGATTGATCTTGAGCGCCTGCTGGAACAGCTTCAGGCCTACGTCTTTCTTGGCGCCGTAAGTCATCCCGCCGATCAGCGAGCCGACTTTGTCGATGACTTCGGCGTGGAAAGCCCCCAGGGCGATGTGCGCATCGGCATGTTTGGGATGCAGCTTGATCGTTTTTTCCAGCGAGTCCTTGACCTTGCCGCCCAGGCCCTGGGCCAGCGCCTTGGCCACGCTGATGCCCTGGCTGTAGCGGCCCAACGCATAGGCCTGCCAGTACCAGGCGTTGGGGTTGCCGGCGTCGGCGACGGCCTGCGCCTCGGCCCGCTGCGCTACTTCCACGAACAGGTCCAGCTTGGACTTTTCCTTTTTCTCCAGATAATTGGCATAGACCGCCGTGGCCTTGTTGGCCACGGTGATGCCGGCGCCTCCAGCCTTCAAACCCACCTCGGCGGCCCGCTGAAACTCGCCGTTGTGGAACAGGGTCCAGGCTTCGATCACGTCGGGATCCTCCGGCAGGGGTTCGGCATCGCCGGCATGCAGACGCGCCCATTGCTTCTTGACGCTGCCAACATCGAACTGGAAGTCGCCCAGATGGGGGAAAGCGGTCCATT
This sequence comes from Ramlibacter sp., assembly GCA_035571795.1. Classification (GTDB taxonomy): domain Bacteria; phylum Pseudomonadota; class Gammaproteobacteria; order Burkholderiales; family Burkholderiaceae_C; genus Ramlibacter. The sequence continues at coordinate 3,237 of DATNBX010000348.1, read as the reverse complement.
TGGCCATGGTCGTCTGTCCTTTTCCTTTGTCTCTCAGGTCTTTGGATTGCTGTACGCCGCCACCAGGCCCAGGAGGTGCATCCGCTGTCCTTGCTCGAGATAGGGCACCAGCAGATTAAGCACATGATGGGCGCCGCGCAGCAAGGCCAGTTGCGCGCTCTCGGGTTCCAGCGCACGGCGCGGATCGCGCACGTACTCATAGCTGAGCCAGTACGTCAGCACCACCACCATGCTGGTCGCAGTCGCCTCGACCTCGCGCGAATCGATGCTCACGGCGCCCGAACGGCTCATGCCGTCGAGCAGGGCCTTGATGGCCCGTGTCTTGTTCTTCAGCACCCACTGAAAATGCGTTTCCAGGCGGCGATTCTTGGACAGCAGGTCGTTCAGGTCCCGGTAGAGAAAACGGTATTGCCAGATCAGCTCGAACAGCGTGTGCATGAAAAACCAGGCGTCCTCCACGTCGCGCACGCCGTCGCTGGCGTTCAGCAGCTCGCTGAGCGACCGTTCGTATCGGTCGAACAGCGAATTGATGAGCTCATCCTTGGCGGGGTAGTGGTAATAAAGATTACCCGGACTGATGTTGAGTTCGGCCGAGATCAGGGTGGTCGAGACATTCGGCTCGCCGAACCGGTTGAACAGCTCGAGCGTGACCTCGAGGATGCGTTCGGCCGTGCGGCGCGGGGCCTTTTTTGCCATGGCTATAGCGGCTGCCGCAGTGGCGGCTGGATGGCGTGGGCGAGGTCATCCACCACTTCCTGCAGCGACCCGATGGCCCGGCCGATGCGTGTGGGCGGCTTCGGCAAGGCTACCAGGTGCCGGCGCGGATCATCCAGCACTTCTGCCCTCAGGCTGATGCCGTGCCGCTGCAGCTTGGCCGCCAGGCTGGTTCGGCGCGAACGCAGCATGCTGCGTGTTTGCTGGTAAGCGTGTTCGGCCAGCTGGCGGCGCCGGCCATAGCTGAACGTGTTGGCAAGGTACAGCTCGGGGTCGCGATGGTCCGGCTCGATCAGGACGATGTCGGTATCGGGGTAAGCGCGCTCATAGTGCTTCATCCCGAGTTCCATGCGCGAATGAATCATGGAGCGGAAAGTCTGGCTGAGCACAGCGGGCAGCCCGCCGTCGGCGATGCGGGGGATGCGGCGCCGTTCGCGGGGCAGCCCGCGCTGCATCACCTTGGCAATCGCCGGCTCGGTCGAGTTGAACGGCACCAGGGGGTTGAGACATAGCATGAGGTCGACGCCGCCATCGAGCGCGACCGACGCGTGCATCGTCTTCTTGAGTGCGCCATCGACGAAATAGTGCTCGTCGATTTCAACCGGCGGGAACAGCCCGGGCAGCGCCGAGCTCGCCTGCACCGCCTTGGAAATCGGCACGTGGTCCCAGCCGGGGCGGCCGAACGGCGCTGCCTGGCCGGTATCCAGATCGGTGGCAACCAGTGTGAGCCGCGTCTTGAGCTTGCGGAAATCGTTGGTGCGACCTTCGAGCGAGAACAGGCGTGCGAGCCGGGAGTCGATCTCGTCGTTCGAGAAAATGCCGGTCGGCAGGGCGGGACCCAGCCGTTCGATGGACAGCGTCAGCGACTTCCGACCGAATGTGGCGTGCCAGAGGGCCGACGCAGCCAGGCCCGGAAACATGATGGCGCGGCGCGCAAATTCGCCGTACGCCGGCACCATGAGCCAGGAAGGATCGAACACTTCGCTGGCGCCGTCGTCGCTTTCGATGAACGAGGCGCATAGTTCGCGCGCCGACATGCCGTTGGCCAGGCCCGCCGCGATGAAGCCGCCGGCCGAAACGCCCACGTAGTGGTCCAGGTGGCTGAGATCCAGGCCTTCCAGCGCTTCATCCAGCGCGCACAAGGCTCCGATCTCATAAATGGCGCCCATCGGACCACCTCCGGCGAGAGCAAGCGCGATCGTGGGCTTCGACGATTTTCTGGTTCTCATGTGTGGTCAGTGTAGGTTGCCGGCCCTGCGTTCTCTGCTGCATTGCAGCAAGCGGGCGACAAAAAAGGCGCCGAAGCGCCTTTGAGTTCTGCCATCGTCGGGGTCACGCCGACTTGCGCGTGGACGCGCGCCTGGCCGCCGGTTTGGCGGCGCCGTTCGCGGTCTTGCGGCCGGTTGCGGCGGTCTTCGCGCTTAGCTTGGCCACATTGCGATTGAGCTCGTCGATGCGGGCGATCAGCACATCGATGTCCTTGGACGAGGGCACGCCCAGCTTGTTCAGGGCCTTGGACACACGGTCTTCGAAAATGTTTTCCAGCTTGTCCCACTGGCCCGAAGCCCGTGACGAAATGTCGGTTGCCATCGTGGCCATGCGGTTGGTGGCTTCGGAAATCCTTTCCTCGGCGGCGGCCTGCGTCTTGCGCTGGATCGACGTGCCTTCCTTGACCAGGGCTTCGAACACCTTTCCGCCTTCTTCCTGGGCCTTGGCAAAAGCGCCCAAGCCGGCCAGCCAGATTTGCTGGGCCGATTCCTTGACGGTGCCGGACAGTTGCGCGCCGGTGGTTTTCTCGGCAGCCTTCTTTTGCAGTTTCTTGACCATGTTGGCCTCCAGTCTGGGTTGAGGATCGCGCCAATGCGCATGAAGGGACTCTAAGTCTTGGAGCGGGGGATGGTTTAGGGGCGGCTTCCTAAACCGCTAGAGATTGGCTCCTAGGGCGCGAAGGGTTAATGCTGAATCATCGCGCCACCCGTTTTGCGCAACAATGCCGCAAAGCAACGCCAATTCCCCACCGGAGGTTCTCATGCAGTATTTCGTCACCGGCGCGACCGGATTCATCGGCAAGCGCCTGGTCAAGAAGCTGCTCGAGCGCAAAGGCTCGGTCGTCTATTTCCTGATTCGCAGGGAAAGCGAAGGCAAAGTGCCCGCGCTGCGCGAGTATTGGGGCTCGACTGCCGCTCGTGCCGTTCCAGTGTTCGGAGATCTCACAGCCAAGAAACTGGGCGTCGCCGCCGAGGACGTGAAAAAACTGAAAGGCCAGATCGATCATTTTCATCACCTGGCCGCGGTGTACGACCTCTCGGCGGACGCCGAAAGCCAGATCGCCGTCAACATCGAGGGCACGCGCAACACGGTGGACCTCGCCAAGGCAATCGACGCCGGCCACTTCCACCATGTGTCGTCGATCGCCGCCGCGGGCCTGTACGAAGGCGTGTTCCGCGAGGACATGTTCGACGAAGCCGAGAACCTCGACGATCCGTACTTCCGCACCAAGCACGATTCGGAAGCGCTGGTCCG
>DATNBX010000347.1:0-49501 GCA_035571795.1 Ramlibacter sp. | reverse complement strand
GATGAGTTTATGGTAGTGCGCCAGATGCGGACAGGCGATGCGCACGATGTAGTCGTAGCGTCCGCTGATCACATAGCAGGCGATGACCTCGGGCGTGGCCGCCATGCGCTTCTCGAAGCGCTGCACCACGGCCTGGCGCTGGTCCTTCAGCGCCACCTCCGCGAACACCGAGACCTGTTCGCCCAGTGCGGCGCGGTTGATCAGGGCGCGGTAGCCTTCGATCATGCCGGTGGCCTCGAGCTTGCGCACGCGATTGAGCGTAGCCCGTGCCGAAAGATGGATGGCCTCCGAAAGAGCCTGGATCGTGGTGCGCCCGTCACGCTGGAGCATCTCGAGCAGCGTCAGGTCCGCGCGATCGAGCTCCATGAAAGTGTGCCGGCCCTACAGCGTCTTGAGCGCGGCCAGCCGGCGCATCAGCTGCTGTACCAGGTCGGTCTGCATGTCCCGGTACAGCAGGTTTTCCTCGGTTTCCTTGGCCAGCACCGCCGACTCGTTGAAGCTGATGTCGCGCTGCTGCAGCAGCTCGGTTTCCGGAATCAGCTCCTTGCCCTGCGGCGTGCGCAGCTTGAACTTGAAGCGGGTGCGCAGCTGGAATTCACGCACTTGGCCGGAAGCGTTTAGACCCACCACCACTTTTTCGCGCTGGTCGGCCAGCACGTCCAGCACCACCTGCGCGGTATTGGCGCGCGTCACGTCCCCGATCACCGTCACGCCGTCGCTGAACGCGATGGTGCGCTTGAGCTCGTTGCCCAGCGACGAGCTGGGCCCCGCGCCGACATAGATGGTGCTAAAGGCGAAGTGCGGCGCCTGCCGCAGCTGGAAGCCACACCCGGCGGCGGCCAGCAAGGCAGCTGCGGCGGCGAGCAAGGTCCTTCTTTTCATCAGATCACCACGTTGACCAGCCGCCCCGGCACCACGATGAATTTCTTGGGCGCGGCACCGGCCGCGTAGGCAGCAAATGCCTCGCTGGCGACCGCCAGCTTCTCGATCTGATGACGGCTCGCGGTGGCCGGCACCAGGAACGAGCCCCGATGCTTGCCGTTGATCTGCAGCACGAGTTCGATCTCATCCTGTTTGAGCGCCTGCTCGTCGACCTTGGGCCAGGGCGCATCAAGCAAATCGCCCAGTCGCTGCGCGTAACCCAGCGACTGCCAAAGCTCGCAGGCGATATGCGGTGTCACCGGATAGAGGACACGCAGCAAAATCCCGAAGCCCTCGCGCACGGCGTCTTCGCTCCCGTCTTCGGCCATTCCTTCGAAGTCCTCCAGCGCATTGAGAAGCTTCATCGCACCGGACACGACGGTGTTGTATTGCATGCGCTGGTAGTCGTAATCCACCTGCTTGAGGACCGTGTGGATATCGAAGCGCAAGGCCTTGCACTGCTTGCCCAGCTTGCCCCCAGCTGACGGCCTGGTGGCCTCTTGCTTGCCCACGGCCGGGGCGCCGAGCTTGTAGCCGAAGCTCCAGACGCGACGCAGGAACCGGAACGAGCCTTCCAGCGCGGCGTCGTTCCACTCCAGCGTGGCGTCCGGCGGCGCCGTGAACATGGTGTACAGGCGCGCCGTGTCGGCGCCGTATTTCTCGATCAGCTCCTGCGGATCGACACCGTTGTTCTTGGACTTGGACATCGTGGTCCAGCCCTCGTACGTCACCGGCAGGCCATCGGCTTTGGCTGTCGCAGAGATCACTTTGGCGTGCTCGTCGCGCACGACGTCCAGGTCGTGAGCCCAGTAGTACTGCTTGCCGGCCTTGTCGCCCGCGCGCACGAAGGCCTCGTTGAGCACCATGCCCTGCGTCAGCAGCCTGGTGAACGGCTCGTCGATCTTGATCAGCCCGAAATCGCGCATCACCTTGGTCCAGAAGCGCGCGTAGAGCAGGTGAAGAATGGCGTGCTCGATGCCGCCGATGTACTGGTCCATCGGCATCCAGTAGCCGGCGCCGCGCGCCACCATCGCCTCTTCGTTCTTCGGGTCGCAATAACGCATGTAGTACCAGGACGAATCGACGAAGGTGTCCATGGTGTCGGTTTCCCGCCGCGCCGGCTTCCCGCACTTCGGGCAGGGCACGTGCAGGAAATCAGCCCGCTTGTTCAGCGGATTGCCGGAGCCATCCGGCACGCAGTCCTGCGGCAGCACCACCGGCAAATCCTTCTCCGGCACCGGAACCGCACCATGGACTTCGCAGTGGATGATCGGAATCGGCGTGCCCCAGTAGCGCTGCCGGCTGATCCCCCAATCGCGCAGCCGCCAGGTGGTCACCTTGCCCCCCAGGCCCTTTTGCTCCAGCGCATGCGCCACCGCATTGACCGCGTCTTCATACGAGAAGCCGCTGAAGATGTCGGAGTTGACGGTGACTCCGCGCTCGGTGTCGGAATACCAGTCGTGCCAGTGCTTGTAGTCGTAATGTTCGCCATCGACGTGCACGACTTCGATGATCGGCAGGTTGTACTTGAGCGCGAAGTTGAAGTCGCGTTCGTCATGGCCGGGCACACCCATCACGGCGCCGTCGCCGTAGCCCATGAGCACGTAATTGCCGACCCACACGTCGATCGGCTCGTCGGTGATAGGGTGGAAAACCACCAGGCCGGTGGGCATGCCGTCCTTCTCGCGCAGGGCCAGCTCCGCCTCGGTCGTGCCGCCCTTCTTGCATTGCTCGATGAAAGCCGCCAGGCGCGGGTTGGTCCGCGCCGCGTGCGTGGCCAGCGGATGCTCGGGCGCGACGGCGCAGAAGGTGACGCCCATGATCGTGTCGGCGCGGGTGGTGAACACGTACATCCTGCCGGCGCCGATCAGCTCGCCATGGAAGTCGCGGATGCCATGGGTGAATGCGAAGCGTACGCCCTCGCTCTTGCCGATCCAGTTCTCCTGCATCAGCTTGACGCGTTCGGGCCAGCCGGGCAGCTTGTGCTGCACATGATCCAGCAGCTCCTCGGCATAGTCGGTGATCTTCAGGTAATAGCCCGGGATCTCGCGCTTTTCCACGGCCGCGCCGGTGCGCCATCCCTTGCCGTCGATCACCTGCTCGTTGGCCAGCACCGTCTGGTCCACCGGATCCCAGTTCACCACCTGCGTCTTGCGGTAAGCGATGCCCTTTTCAAGCATCTTGAGGAACAGCCACTGGTTCCACTTGTAATAGGCGGGGTCGCAGGTGGCGACCTCGCGCGACCAGTCGATCGCCAACCCCATCGCCTGCATCTGCTGCTTCATGTAGGCGATGTTGTCGTAGGTCCATTTGGCCGGCGGCACGCCGTTTTTCATGGCCGCGTTTTCCGCCGGCAGCCCGAACGCATCCCACCCCATCGGCATCAGGACGTTGTAACCGTTCATGCGCAGGTGGCGCGTGAGCATGTCGTTGATCGTGTAGTTGCGCACGTGCCCCATGTGCAGCTTGCCGCTGGGGTAAGGCAGCATCGAGCAGGCGTAAAACTTCTTCTTGCTGGGGTCTTCGGTCACGCGGTAGACGTCGCGCTCAGTCCACTGCGCCTGCGCGGAACGCTCTACCTCGGACGGGTTGTATTTCTCTTGCATAAAGTGGTGTGCCGGCAGTTTCACCCGGACTGAAGGATTCTACGGGCGGGTTACCGTGGTAGCAGCGGGGGTTCCGCGACAAAACCGATGCGGTTCAGCCCCGCCTTCTGGGCCGCGCCCATCACTTCCACGACACGGCCGTACGGCACCGTCTGGTCGGCCCGCAGCTGTACCTCGGTGTCCGGATTTCGCCGCGCCGCCTGCACCAGCTGTTCGGCCAGTTCCGGCAGGGCCATCGGCCTGTCTTCCAGGAAGGCCTGTCCAGCCTTGTCCAGAACGACCGTGACGAACTTCGGCGCGTCGTTCGGCTTGGCCGCATCGGTGCGGGGCAGGTCGAGCCGGATGGAACTGGCCAGCAGCGGGGCGGTGATGATGAATATGACCACCAGCACCAGCATGACGTCGACCAGCGGTGTCATGTTGATGTCGCTCATGGGCTGGGGACCCTGGGTACGTTCGAGCCGGCCGAATGTCACATGGCCCCCACGGTTACGGCTGAAGCCGCTGCGCCGCCCTGCGCAGGGGCTGTCGCCCCCCGGATTGGCCCATCCGCGCCCGCGTCGCCTCCTGGAGGCACTATCGAGTGGGTCAACAGTTCGCGCAAATCCCGGGCAAAACCTTCCAGATCAGCCTCGATACGGCCGATGAGGCGGCCGAACACGTTGTAGCCAAGCACGGCGGGAATGGCCACGGCCAGGCCCGCCGCAGTCATGATCAGCGCCTCACCCACCGGGCCCGCCACCTTGTCGATCGTGATCTGGCCCGCCGCCGCGATGCCTGTGAGTGCGTGGTAGATGCCCCAGACGGTACCTAGCAGGCCGACAAAGGGCGCGGTGGAACCGACACTTGCCAGCAGGACCTGGCCGAACTGCAGTTTGTCGAGCACCTGGTGCAAGGCGTCGCGCAGCAGCCGTGTGAGCTGTTGCGACCGGTCGCCGGCCGCGGCCAGCGAGCCCGCCGCTTCCTGCTGGGTTGCCGTGATCAGCGGCAGCACCAGGTCTTCGCGGTCGAAGGCGCCCACGCTCTGCCGGGCCTGGTCGACCGAGGCGGACTGCCAGAATGCCGCCGTGCTGCGGCTGACGTCGCGTGCTGCCCGCCGCAGCAACCAGGCCTTCCAGAGGATCACGACCCAGCTGGCCACGGACATGGCCAGCAGCAGGACCGCCACGACCCTCGTGAGCGCGTCACCCTGGCTGAAAAAGTCGGCAAAGTTCATTTCAGCACCTGCTCCACCTGCGAGCGCCGCGCGGAAGGACAGGCCTGGCGAGCAAGCCCGCCGCGATCACCTCAGTTCTCCATGGCGCGCGGCCGGTGCGGGGCCGCCGCAGGCGCTGCGGGGGTGAACTTTCATCTCAAGCCGAGCACATCGAACATGTCGAACATGCCGCGGCGCTTTCCGGCCAGGAACCGCACCGCGCGCAGGCTGCCCTGCGCATAGGTGGCCCGGCTGGCGGACTTGTGCGTAATCTCGATACGCTCTCCGGTCCCGGCGAACAGCACCGTGTGGTCACCCACAATGTCGCCGCCCCGGATCGAGGAAAAGCCGATGGTCGAAGGATCGCGTTCGCTGCTGACGCCATGGCGGGCATGAACGGCGCAGTCCTTCAGCTCGCGGCCCAGCGCATGCGCGATCACCTCGCCCATCTTCAGGGCGGTGCCCGACGGCGCGTCGACCTTGTGGCGATGGTGCGCCTCGATGATTTCGATGTCATAGCCGATGGCAAGCGCCTTGGCCGCCATCTCCAGCAGTTTGAGCGTGACGTTGACACCAACGCTCATATTGGGCGCCATCACGATCGCGATGTCGCGAGCGGCATCCTCGATCTGCTCCTTTTGCCCCTCGTGGAAGCCAGTGGTGCCGATCACCGCGTTGATGCCGAGTTCGCGGCAGGCTTTTACATAAGCCAGGGTACCTTCGGGCCGGGTGAAGTCGATCAGCACTTTGGCGTTAGCCAGGGCCGCTCGCACATCGGCCGAAATCGCAACGCCGCTGGCATGGCCCAGGAAGGCCGCGGCGTCATTACCGATCGCCGGGCTGGAGGCGATGTCCAACGCGCCGGCCAGCTGGCAATCGTCCGATGCCCTAATGGCTTCGATCAACATGTGGCCCATGCGGCCGCTGGCGCCCGCGACCGCTACCCTGTGCATCGATTGGCGCGTCGGGGTCATGGCGTCAGCGGGCCGGCGCTTCCAGCGGCGGATAGCTGGCCTGCGGCGCCGGTTCGGGCGCGGTCGGCGTCGGCGAGGCGGCCGCAGCAGGGGCCTGCCCGGCGGAAAACTGCTTCAGCGTTTCCTCATTGGCTTCGAGCTCCGGCACTTTGGCCGACTTGCGCTTGTTGTCGAGCGTGGCGACGAATTCCGCCTCGCTGGGCATCTCGTCACCCTCGAAGTGGTCGAGCACGCCGCCCTTGAAGAACACCGCCAGCCTGCGCTCCTGCGGCGCAACGCCCTGGCGCTTGAGCGTGAACACGTAGTCCCACCGATCGGCATGGAAGATGCTGGTTACGAGGGGGGTGCCGAGAATGTCGCGCACCTGCTGGCGGCTCATGCCTGGCTTGATAGCCTCGACCTGCTCCTTCGACACGAAATTGCCCTGGACGACTTCCACCCGATAAGGAGTGATGGTTCCGACCAGACGGTTGCTCACGTTGTCGAAGCTGGCGCAGCCGCCGGCCGCCGCACCGGCAAGGATGGCCAGGGCAAGGCAGGATGCACGGGTGCAAGAGGCGGGCATGGGCAAACCGGTAGCGATATGATCGATCGATTGTAGCGGCTGCCCCGACCGGGACGCCGCAGGGAAGACCATGGCCAACATCGACGAACTCAAGAGCACCGGCCTCAAAGCCACGCTGCCGCGGCTGAAGATCCTCGACGTGTTCCAGAAGGGGGCGCAGCGGCATATGACGGCCGAAGATGTGTTCCGGGTGCTGCTCGAAGAGCGGTCCGACATCGGCCTGGCGACCGTCTACCGCGTGCTCACCCAGTTCGAGCAGGCCGGTATTCTCAGCCGCAGCCACTTCGAAAGCGGCAAGGCGGTGTACGAGCTCAATGAAGGGACCCATCATGACCACATGGTGTGCCTGGACTGCGGCAAAGTCGAGGAGTTCTACGACGCCGAGATCGAGAAACGCCAGCAGGCTGTCGCGAAGACCAAGGGTTTCATGATTGCCGAACATGCGCTGAGCCTGTACGCGCATTGCACCAAGGACCACTGCCCGAACCGGCCGGAGCATCCGATCGGCCACCACCCGGACGAGAATCGTCACTAGGGGGCCCCCAGCCCCGTCTCTCTGATTATTTGTCCTGCTCCATCGCCCTGCGATGCCGCTCGACGAACTCCTGGTAGGTATCGACCCCGCGCAATTGAAGGATCGTATTGCGCACGGCGGCCTCGACCAGCACGGCGATGTTGCGGCCGGCCACCACCTGGATCACGGCCTTGCGCACGGGCACGCCCAGCACGTCCTGGGTGAGCGGCTCGTATGGAAGCCGTTCGTACTCGCGCTCCATCGTGTCGCGGCGCACCAGGTGGACGATGAGCTTCAGGCGCATCTTCCGCCGCACCGCCGTCTCGCCGAAGATGGCGCGGATGTCCAGCAGCCCGATACCGCGCACCTCAAGCAGGTTCTGCAGCAGTTCGGGGCACCGACCTTCGATGGTGGTCTGGTTGATACGGAACAGGTCCACTGCGTCGTCGGCCACCAGGCCGTTGCCGCGCGAGATCAGCTCCAGCCCCAGTTCGCTCTTGCCCAGGCCCGACTCGCCCGTGATCATCACGCCGAGCCCCAGGATGTCCATGAACACGCCGTGCATCGAGGTCCGTTCGGCGAAATGCTTGGACAGATAGGCGCGCAGCACGTCGATCACGAATGCCGACGGCTCCTGCGTGGCGAACATCGGGATTTGCGCCCGCTCGCACATCGAGAGCAGGGCATCGGGCGCGACCTGGTTATCGGTCAGCACCAGCACCGGCGGTTCCAGCGTAACGATGCGCGAAATTCGGCGGGCGCAGTCGTCCGAGGTCGCGTTGGTGAGGTAGGCGATTTCCCGCTGGCCCAGGATCTGCACCCGGTAGGGATGGATGTAGTTGAGATAGCCCACCAAGTCGGCACCGGAGCGCGCGGCGCGCACCGCTACCTCGTCGAAGCGCCGTTCCGAGGCGCCCAGCCCGGCCACCCATTCCCACTTGAGCTGGGCACGGTGGTCCTCGAACAGGACGTCGGCACTGACGACGGTGGGTTTCACGGACGCTGAGGAGCCACGGGCGAGGCCATTCAGGCGGGCTGAGCCGACTGCCAGGTGGCGATCAGTCGATGCAGTTCGGCGGCGTCGGTGCTGGCCTTGATCTTCTCCCGCAAAGGGGCGTCGCTGAGCAATTCGGCGATCTCGGACAGGATTTCCAGGTGCTTTTGCGTCGCGGCCTCCGGCACCAGCAGGAAGATCAGCAGCTTGACCGGCTGCTCGTCCGGGGCGTCAAAGCCGATTGCGTGGGCGAGCTGGAACAGCGCCGCCATCGGCGCCTTCAGCCCTTTGATGCGGCCGTGCGGAATTGCCACTCCATGACCCAGCCCGGTGGAGCCCAGCCGCTCACGGGCAAACAAGCTGTCAGTGATGAGCGCACGCGACAAGCCGTGCAGGTTTTCGAACAGCAACCCGGCTTCTTCGAAGGCGCGTTTCTTGCTGGTGGCATCGACGCTCACGAGCACTTGGGCGGCTGGCAGGATGGACGCAAGACGATTCATGGTCGGGGCATTTGATTATGCACTTGCAGGCATGCACTGCACCAAAACGCGCCGGGCCGCTCATCCGTCGACAGCCCAAAAGAAAAGGCGCCCCGCGGGGCGCCTGTTTGTTCGTCTGTTTGTCTTACATCACGCGTTTGGCGGCGTCGTGGTGGTGGTCCTGCAGCCGGGTCTTGTGCCTGCCGACCTGCCGGTCCAGCTTGTCGACCAGCTCGTCCAGGGCGGCATAAAGGTCTTCGTGCGAGCTTTCGGCGAACATGTCGTTGCCCTTGACGTGGATCTTGCATTCGGCCCGCTGTCTTCGTTCCCTTTCCTTCAGTTTTTCTACCGTCAACAGCACCTTGATATCGACGACTTGGTCAAAGTGCCGGGTGATTCGATCAAGCTTGGTGGTCACGTAATTGCGCAGCGCCTGGGTAACTTCGAGATGGTGACCGCTGATCGTCAAATTCATGAGTAGCCTCCTGTGCACTCTGGTTGAAAGGACCGTCCCCAAGGGCTGGACGGCCGGCGAACCTGTTATTTCGTTGAAGCTTGAATTCACTATGCCCGCGATACCTTCGAAAAGCAACGGATTTCGCTCGAGCCGAACGCCAAAGTGAAACCCTTTGTCGGGTCGTTTTTCAAGTGATTGAAAAGCCTGGAAATTCCTGCTGGACCCGGCATTGCGCTGGGTCTTTGCCAAAAAAACGGCCCCAAAGGGGGCCGCCTTTATCACCCGTGGGAATCATCGGTCAGCGCGTAGGCCAAGCAGTGGCCGGATTGGGTACCTGGCTCCAGCCGCGAGCGCGCGGGTGGGCTTGCGCGCCTGGGCGTTCCAGATTGCCATGTTCGGTGCGCTCGCTCATCGGCTTGTCGCGCGGCGTGTCGGTAAATTGATTCGGGGACTTGGGTTCGATGGACATGATATTTTGCTCTGTAAGGTGCGATCAGCTATTGCTTCCGCTACCGGTGCTCTTCTGGCCGCCCTGGCGCGCTGGTTGGGGGGCATAACGGCTAAGGAATGGCCACGCATGGCCAGTGCGGCCGCGCCTGGCGTCCAAGCCCGAGTCCTTCGCATCGTCAGTACGCGCGAGGCGATAGCTTCGGCTTGCGGTCGGATCGGTCGCGAGCTGGATCATCGATAACTCCTTGGGGTTCCCGGGGAGGCCTAATGGCCGGGGGTCAAGTCGAATGTAGGTGTGATACCTCATCCGGTATGTCAGACAGATTGGTTGAGCTATGTAGGACAAGTCCTGCCTCATGTATCCGGACCTGACGGCGCGGCCACCTGCTGAGCCCGCCCAAAATACCCCGATGCCTGCCGAAGGACTGCCCCGAGCTGGTGATGTGCGGACTGGCGACGGACAAATGCGTGCAGCTCACCGCGATGGACGCATTCCTGCGCGAGTTCAATGACTGGGTCCCCGCCGATTGCACAGCCGCCGAATCGGACCAGGCCAAAGCCGCCAGCTTGGCGTACATGGCCTCGATCCTGAAGTGCGACACCAGCCCATCGGCTGCGCCGGGCCGGAAAAACCGCAGGAAAACGGAGGCCTGAGCGCCCAAGCGCGGCATAATCGCGCGGTCGCGATTTCCGGAGAGCGCTGCTTGGAAAGCTATCCCAGCCGGTAGCTTTCGAATCAAATTGGGGTCAGATTCCAATTATTCGAAAACTTCCTGCGTCACGCGTTCACCCGTCCGAATAATTGGAATCTGACCCCAATTTGATCAGCCATGTTCAACATCTTCACGCTCGTCAACGGACGGCTCTTCCAAGAAGAGATCGAGTCGCTGGAGGAACTGTCGAAGTTTCATCCGGTCTGGGTCGATCTCGAGGCGCCTACCGTCGAGGAAAAACGCTGGGTCAAGCAGTACTTCGGCCTGTCCATCCCCGAGGACGCGATGGACGAGGACATCGAGGAGTCGGCGCGCTTCTACGAAGAGGACAACGGCGAGTTGCACATCCGCAGCGACTTCCTGATCGCCGACGACGAACAACCGCGCACGGTGCGCGTTGCGTTCATCCTCAACCTGGTGAACGAAGCGCTCAAGAGCAAAGGCGTCCTCTTTTCCATCCACGACGAGGATGTACCCGTGTTCCGCCTGCTGCGATTGCGGGCCAGGCGCGCGCCAGGGTTGATTGAGGATGCCAAGGAAGTGCTGCTGAAACTCTTCGACGCCGACGCCGAGTATTCGGCCGACACGCTCGAAGGTATTTACGACGAGCTGGAAAAAGTCAGCAAGGAAGTGCTCGCGGGAGAGGTCACCGACGCATTGGCAGGCGAGGTGCTGGCGGCAATCGCCCGGCTCGAAGACCTGAACGGCCGCATTCGGCGCAACGTGATGGACACCCGGCGCGCCCTGAGCTTCATGATGCGCAGCCGGATGCTCAATGCCGGTCAGTTCGAAGAGGCGCGCCAGATCGTGCGCGACATAGAGTCGCTCGACAACCACACGGCTTTTCTGTTCGACAAGATCAACTTCCTGATGGACGCCACCGTCGGCTTCATCAACATCAGCCAGAACAAGATCATCAAGATCTTTTCGGTCGCGAGCGTGGCGTTGCTGCCGCCGACGCTGGTCGCGAGCATCTATGGCATGAACCTGCAGTTTCCCGAATTCGCTGTGCTGGGCAGCTGGGCATACCCCTACGTGGTGACTTTGATGTTCCTCAGCGCGGCCTTTCCGGTCTGGTATTGCTACCGGCGCGGTTGGTTACGCTGAGCTCGCCCGCGCGCGACCGCGCACGCGGCGCGGCCTTCTTGATCTTGGACAAGCTTTGTGCAGCGCCGCCTCGGGCCGCTAACTGTTTGCGAGTGATTCGCATTACACTTGGCTTATTGTTCAGCTTGCCACCAAATTGCCGAAGTATCCGTAAGACGGCTCGGGGCGGGCATGAAAGGTAACGCGTGATCGCAAAAACAGGACAGAAAAGTAGCTTCAGAAACATCCTTGGCAGCCTCGCGCACGCCCACGCCTGGGCCGTCTTGGCAGGTGCCCTTTGCGCCACCAGCGCAATGGCCGCCGGCGGCCACCATGCCGTCGATGACGCGGCAATCACGGACCCGGGTGGTTGCAAACTGGAGACCTGGTGGACGGCGGCGAGCGGTGGCGACCGCCTGCTGCACGCCGGTGGCGGTTGCCGGGTAGGAGTGGTCGAACTCAATGCCGCGGCCGAGCACACGCGGGCGGATGGCGCCAACGAAAACATCACCGGCTTGCAGATGAAATGGGCGACCGAAGTGGTGCCTGGCTTCAGCGCTGGCCTTTCATTGGTCGCTTCCTGGCAGGCGCATGCCCAACCCCGCCACCAGACGGACACGTTGGTCACCCTGTTTACCTGGGCGGTGCGCGACGACTTGGCACTGCACCTGAACCTGGGGCGCGATTTCAACCATGCGAACGCCGACCAGAATCGCGGCGGCATATCGGCAGAGTGGCGGGCCCAGCCAAACTGGTCAATCGTCGCGGAGCGTTACCTCGACAGCGGAACGCATTTCCTGCGTGGCGGCGTGCGCTGGGCCGTGGCCAAGGGCTGGAGTCTCGACCTGAGCCGCGCTCAACACCTGCATGGGCCGGCCGACTCGAACTGGACGGTTGGAGCCACCTGGCAGTTCGAGCGGCCTTAGGGTCGCTCGGCTGCCAATTTCATCAGGTCCGCGAGCCGCTCGCGGTTCGGCTGATGGACGACGCCGCGCTCCGTGATGAGCGCGCTGACCAACTCGGCCGGGGTGACGTCGAAGGCGGGGTTGCGCACCTGCACCCCCTCGGCCGCCCACTGGTAATCGCGAAAGCCCGTGACTTCCGCGTGGGCGCGTTCCTCGATCGGGATCGCCGCGCCGTCGGCGATCGACATGTCGATGGTGGAGGTCGGGCAAGCGACGTAAAACGGGATGCCATGGCGATGCGCCAGCACCGCCACCATATACGTGCCGATCTTGTTGGCGACGTCGCCGTTGGCTGCGACGCGATCGGTGCCGACGATTACCGCGTCGATCTCGCCTCGGGTCATCAGGAACCCGGCCATGTTGTCGGTGATGAGCGTGACGGGGATGCGCTCCTGCACCATCTCCCACGCTGTCAGTCGCGCACCCTGCAGGAACGGGCGGGTTTCATCGGCAATGACGGAGACGCGCTTTCCGGCTTCTACGGCTGAGCGGATCACACCGAGCGCCGTCCCGTGGCCGGCGGTCGCCAGCGCGCCCGCGTTGCAGTGGGTGAGCACGCGCGACCCGTCGGCCAGGAGCGCCGCGCCGTGTGCACCCATGGCACGGTTCACCCGGATGTCCTCGGCGAAAATTTCATGCGCTTCGTCCAGCAGGGCTTGAGCTTGCGTGGGCACAAGCTGCGACGCGAGCGAGTGCCACCGCGTACGCATGCGCGCCAGCGCCCAGAACAGATTGACTGCGGTGGGGCGGCTGGCCCCCAGGACACTGAAGGCGCGCTCCAGGTGCCCGCTGAATTCGGATGACGACGTATCGCGCCGGCGCAACGCTTCCAGCGCGATTCCGTATGCCGCCGCGCAGCCGATGGCAGGTGCGCCGCGCACGACCATGTCGCGAATCCCCTGCGCCACCGTTTCGGCGCTGTCATAGCGCAGGTACCGGAACTGCGCCGGCAACACGCGCTGGTCGATCATTTCCAGATAACCGCCGCACCAGCGCAGCGTCTCCACGGCGTTTGCTTGCGAGCCGGTCATGGACCGTCCTGCCCGGCCCCGGCAGGTTGGCCGTAGGTCTTGAATCTTTCCATCACTTCGGCCATCTGGGCATCCGAAAGATGGCGCGGTTCGGCGATCTGCCGGGCGCGCCAGTATTGCTCGCACAGGCTCTCCACTTCGACGCACAGCGCCAGTGCGCGATCCAGATCGCGGCCGACCGCGATCATTCCGTGGTTCGCCAGCAGACAGGCCCGCCGATCCCGCAGCGCAGCAAGCGCGTGATCGGACAGTTCCTGCGTACCGAACAAAGCGTACGGCGCGCAGCGGATCGTGGCGCCGCCGGCTGCCGCGATCATGTAGTGAAACGGCGGGATCTCCAGACCGAGGCATGCCAGGGTGGTCGCGAAGGGCGAGTGCACATGGACGATCGCATGGACATCCTGGCGCGACACCAGGATGTCACGATGAAAGCGCCATTCGCTGGAGGGCCGTCCCGCACCGATGACATCCCCGTTTGCCGCGAGCAGCACCATGCTTTGCGGGGTCAGGTCGCGCGCAGGCACACCCGACGGCGTCACCAGGATGCGATCGCCGCAGCGCGCGCCCACGTTGCCCGAGGTCCCGCGATTCAAGCCGCGTTCGACCAGCTCCAGCGAGGCCCGCACCATGGCTGCGCGCAGCGTCAATTCATCCTGCATTGGTCAGCCTGCCTTGGCGGTCCCGAGGACACGGCCGGCCACGGCGTCGAGCCGCGCGACCACGGCTGGATCGCGCACCTCGGGGGCCGTGATCAACGCATGGTCCAGGGCATGGCGGCAAGCGCAGGCTGGCGCGCCGCTGTCGGCGGCAATATGGGGCGCCACGTGGCGCACCAACGAGCGCGCCTTGTCGGCGTTGGCCAGCAGCACCTGGATGATCTGCGTGACGGTGACCGCATCGTGATCTTCGTGCCAGCAATCGAAGTCGGTGACCATTGCGACGGTGGCGTAGCAGATTTCCGCTTCGCGCGCGAGTTTGGCCTCGGGCATGTTGGTCATGCCGATCACGTCGCAGTCCCATTGGCGATAGAGGTTCGACTCGGCCAGCGACGAAAACTGCGGTCCTTCCATCACCAGGTACGTGCCGCCGCGCGCGGCCAGTATCCCGGCCGCGCGCGCGGCCGCCTCGAGGTGATCGCCCAAACGACCGCACACGGGATGCGCAAGCGACACATGGGCCACCAGTCCGGTGCCGAAAAAGCTCTTGTTGCGCGCAAAGGTGCGGTCGATGAACTGGTCCACGATGACGAACGTGCCGGGCGGCAACCGCTCGCGCAGGGAGCCCACGGCACTGACTGAAATCAGGTCGGTGACGCCGCTGCGCTTGAGCGCATCGATGTTGGCCCGGAAGTTGATCTCGCCGGGCGGGATGCGGTGACCGCGGCCATGCCGCGGCAGGAACACCATCCGTTGGCCGTCCAACTCGCCGAACAGGAGTTCGTCGGACGGCTCGCCGAACGGCGAATCGACCCTGACCCAGCGTTTGTCCGACAAGCCATCGATGTCGTAGACTCCGCTCCCCCCCAAGACCCCGATTACCGTCGGCGATCCCAATGACGAACTCATGGTGACTCCCCGCACTGGTCCATCACCATCACTGACGGCGGGCCCGCCGCCTATTCCTTGATGTCCACACCATAGAAGTTGTGGCGTCCGAACGGGCTGAGCTTGAAGTCGATCACTTCCTTGCGCACCGGCTTGAGCTGCACGGCGTGGGCAATCGTGTACCACGGCTCCTGATCCTTGAAGATCACTTGCGCCTGTTTGTAAAGCGCATCCCGATCGGCCGGCTTGGTGATCGTCTTGGCCTTCTGGATCAGGTCCTCGAACGGCTGGTAGCAGAACTTCGCCACGTTCGAGCCATTGGTCTTGGCGGCCTCGCAGCCCAGCAGCACGGCCAGGAAGTTGTCCGGATCGCCGTTGTCGCCGGTCCATCCCAGCATGCCCATCTGGTGCTCGCCGTTCTGCATCCGCTTGCGGTACTCGCCCCACTCGAAGCTCTTGATTTCGGCCTTGACGCCGATCTTGGCCAGGTCGGCTTGCATCAGCTCCGCAATGCGCCGGGCGTTCGGGTTATATGGACGCTGCACGGGCATCGCCCACAGGTCGGTCTCGAAGCCGTTCGGATGCCCTGCCTGCGCCAGCAGCTTCTTGGCGCCTTCGGGATCGAACGGATCGTCCTTGACAGCGTCGTTGTACGCCGACATCGACGGCGGCAGCGGGTTCTTGGCCGGAATCCCGGTGCCCAGGAACACCCCGTCGAGAATCGCTTTCTTGTTGATCGCCATGCTGACCGCCTTGCGCACGCGCACGTCGTCGAACGGCTTCCTGGTCACGTTGTACGCGAGATAGCCGACGTTCAGGCCGGGCTGCTCCAGCACCTGCACACCAGGATCTTTGCGAATCGCGGCCAAGTCCGCCGGATTCGGGTACGGCATCACATGGCATTCGCCCTTCTGCAGCTTGGCCCAGCGCACCGAGGCATCGGGCGTGATCGCGTAAACCAGGTCGTCGATCTTGGCCTTGCCGCCCCAGTACTGCGGGAACGCCTTGTAGCGGATCGAAGCATCCTTCTGGTACTGCACCAGGAAGAACGGTCCGGTGCCGATCGGCTCCTGGTCGATCTTCTCGGGCGTGCCGGCCTTGAGCATTGCATCCGCGTATTCCTTGGACTGGATCGCCGCGTAAGGCATGGCCAGGTTCGACAGGAACGGCGCTTCCGGCTTCTCCAGCGTGATGCGAACCGTGTAGTCGTCCACCTTGTCCAGCGACTTGATCAACTTGGGCATGCCCATGTCGTTGAAGTACGAGTGATTGGAACTGGTGACCTTGAAATACGGATTCGCTTCCTTCCACTGGCGCTCGAAACCGAAGATGACGTCGTCGGCATTGAAGTCGCGCGACGGCTTGAAGGCGCGGTGGCTGTGCCACTTGACGCCTTTGCGCAGATGGAAGGTGTAGACCTTGCCATCGGCCGAAATTTCCCATTTCTCCGCCAGCCCCGGGACCACTTTCGTGCCGCCGCGTTCGAATTCGACGATGCGGTTGTAGATCGGCTCGTTGCCGTCGAACGAAGTGCCCGTCGTGTTGACGCCCGGATAGAAGTTTTCCGGGCTGCCTTCGGAACAGAACACCAGCGTCTTGGCGCCAGCGCCGGCCGCGGCGGCCAACGCCAGCGCGGCGATCGCAAAGTGCTTGCAGTGTTTGGACAATTTCATACGAGGCTCCTTCTTGAGTGGGATTCGGCCTTGGCCGAGACGAACATTATCGGCAGGTGCGAGTGCGGGAAAACCCGGCTTACAGGATTCAACCAAGATCGAGGTCAAGACCCGTTGGCGGGTTTTGGAAAACCCGATTCGAAGAACTGTCCAGCAAAGTGGCAGGCCGCCAGCCGCTTATCCACCGGCAGCGGCAGCGGCCGCTCGGCGCGGCAGCGCTCCACCGCATAGGGACAACGGCTGGAGAACACGCAGCCGCTCGGCGGATTCAGGGGCGAAGGCAGTTCGCCCTTGAGCACGATTCGCTGCATGTTGCGCGCGCCCACGCCGGGCGTCGAGGCGAGCAGCGCCTGC
Source organism: Ramlibacter sp. (assembly GCA_035571795.1). Classification (GTDB taxonomy): domain Bacteria; phylum Pseudomonadota; class Gammaproteobacteria; order Burkholderiales; family Burkholderiaceae_C; genus Ramlibacter. Next base: position 32,980 of record DATNBX010000347.1, on the reverse strand, counting down.
GTATACGGATGACAGGGCCGGGCGAAGATGTCGGCCTTGGGCCCTTGCTCCATCACATGGCCGAGGTACATGACCAACACCTCATGCGCGATGTACTTCACCACCGCCAGGTCGTGCGAGATGAACAGATACGCCAGCTTGAACTCATCCTGCAGGTCCGCCAACAGGTTCAGTACCTGGGCCTGGATCGACACGTCCAAGGCGGAGACCGGTTCGTCGGCGACCAGCAATTTGGGGTTGAGCATCAGCGCCCGCGCGATGGCGATGCGCTGGCGCTGGCCGCCCGAGAACATATGGGGATAGCGATTGGCATACTCGGGACGCAAGCCGACCTGCGCCAGCATGGCGAGCGCCCGCTCATGCCGTTTCTCACCGGACATCGAAGTGTTGATGGCCAGAGGGTCTTCCAGGACGGCGCTGATCTTCTTGCGCGGGTTGAGCGAACCGTAGGGATTCTGGAACACCAGTTGCACCGCCTGGCGCAGGCGCCGCCGGTCGGAGGCCGGCGTATTCACCGCGTCGGCTCCGTCGAGCACGAGCGTGCCGTCAGTGGGCTTTTCGATCAGCGCGACCATGCGCGCGAGCGTCGATTTGCCGCAGCCCGATTCTCCGACCACCGCCAGTGTCTTGCCGGCCTCGATGGCGAAGGAGATGCCACCCACCGCCTGCAGCTGGGCGGGCTCGCGAAACATGCCGCGCCGGATCTTGTAGACCTGTCGCAGGTTGCGCGCTTCGACGACGACCGTCATTTGTCTGTCATTGCGGGCTTGACTCGCAATCCATGTTGGCGCGCCAAGGTGGATGCCGGATCAAGTCCGGCATGACAGAGTTCTTTCATGTCGCCACCTCAACGGTCACCGGACGATCTCGCTCAATCGCTGCCTCACGCTCGGGATCGCCCAGTGGATAGTGGCAACGCACCTGGCCGTCCCGCCACGCCCGCAGTTCGGGCCGCACGGCCATCGAATGCTGCGTCGCGTAGCTGCAGCGCGGCGCGAACAGGCAGCCGGCGGGGCGGTCGAACACGCCCGGCACCACGCCCGCGATGGTCGCGAGACGATGTCCCGCCGGCCCACGTTCGGGCAAGGCAGACAGCAGCGCCTCGGTATAAGGATGCTGCGGATCGGCGAACAGATGCGCCACCGGCCGCTGCTCCATCACCTGCCCGGCGTACATCACTGCGACGCGGCGGGCCATTTCGCTGACCACGCCCATGTTGTGCGTGATCAACACCAGCGCCATGCCGCGTTCCTGCTGCAGATTCCTGAGCAAATCCAGGATCTGGGCCTGGATCGTCACGTCCAGCGCCGTGGTCGGCTCGTCGGCGATCAGCAGGCGCGGATTGCACGAGATCGCCATTGCGATCATCACGCGCTGGTTCATGCCGCCGGACATCTGGTGCGGATAGTCGTTCAGGCGCGTGTGCGCCGCCGGGATGCCGACCTGCTCCAGCAGCTCGACCGCACGGCGCCGGGCGCCGGCCTTGTCCAGCGGCGAATGCAGCCGCAGCGCCTCCACCAGCTGATAGCCGATGGTGAAGCACGGGTTCAGGCTGGTCGTGGGTTCCTGGAAGATCATCGCCATGTCCTTGCCCACCAGCCGCCGGCGCTCCTTGTCGGAGAGGCCCAGCAGGTCGGTGCCCGCGAAGCGCAGGCTCTTCGCGCGCACCCGCCCCGGGTAGGCGATCAGTCCCATCAGCGCCAGCATGGCGACGCTCTTGCCAGAGCCCGACTCGCCGACGATGCCCAGCACTTCACCTTCTTCCAACGTGAGGGTCACCCCATCGACCGCGTGCATGACACTGCCCTGGGTCGGAAAGTCGACGTGGAGGTCTTCGATTTCTAGAAGCGGCATGGTGGGAGCGCTAGAACGCTGCGACTGGTTGAAATTGCGTTGTTCACGGTTAGCGTTTGAGCTTGGGGTCCAGCGCATCGCGCAGCCCGTCGCCCAGCAGATTGAAGGCCAACACGGCGATCAGGATCGCCAGGCCCGGGAAGGTCACGACCCACCAGGCGCGCAGCACGAACTCGCGCGCGTCGGCCAGCATGGTGCCCCACTCGGGCGACGGCGGCTGCGCGCCCAGGCCCAGGAAACCCAGCGCCGCCGCGTCGAGGATCGCGGTGGAAACGCCCAGCGATGCCTGCACGATCAGGGGAGCCGCGCAATTGGGCAGCACCTCGCTGAACATCAGGCGCAAAGTGCCGGCGCCGCTGATGCGCGCGGCGGTGACGTAGTCCTTGGACACCTCGGCGATCACCGACGCGCGGGTGATGCGCACGTAGTGCGGCAGCACCACCACGGCCACCGCGAGCATCGCGTTCATCAGGCCGGGGCCGAGGATCGCGACGATGACGATCGCCAGCAACAGGCTGGGCAGCGTCAGGATGATGTCCATCAGCCGCATGATGGCGATTTCGAGCACGCCGCGCGCGAAGCCCGCTACGAGGCCGAGCACGATGCCGGCGGCGAGCGAAATCAGCACGACCGCCAGGCCGATCGACAGCGACAAGCGGGCGCCATGGATCAGTCGCGACAGGATGTCGCGCCCGATCGCGTCGGTGCCCAGCAGGTACTCCATCGAGCCGCCGGTCTGCCACGAAGGCGGCCGCAGGAAGGCGCCGCTGTTGGTCTGGTAGGGCATGTTCGGAGCGAGCAGCGGCGCCAGCAGCGCCACCAGCAGCATCGAGGCCACGACCAGCAGCCCCGCCACCGCGCCCCGGTTGGCGGAAAACGAAATCCAGAACTCGCGCAGCGGCCCGGGCGGGGCGCCGTTGGTGGCGATGGGGGGAAGCGCTTGTGCCATGTCAGGTCCTGTTGGCACTAGTGCGCCTGTCGAATGCGCGGGTTGATGACACCGTAGGTGACGTCAACCAGCAGGTTGACCAGCATCACCACCATGCCCAGCAGCAACATGCCGCCCTGCAGGACGGGGTAGTCGCGGCGGTTGATCGCTTCGATCAGCCATTTGCCCACCCCGGGCCAGGAAAAAATCGTCTCGGTGAGGATGGCGCCCGTGAACAGCACGCCCACCTGCAGCCCGATCACCGTGACCACCGGGATCAGCGCGTTGCGCAGCGCATGCACTCCCACGACCTTGAACGGCGGCAGGCCCTTGGCACGGGCGGTGCGGATGTAATCCTCGCCCAGGACTTCGAGCATGGCCGAGCGCGTCATTCGCGCCACCACCGCCAGCGGGTTGGTGCCGAGCACGATGGTCGGCAGGATCAGGTGCCTGGCAGTCGACCAAAATGCACCCTTGTCGCCGGTCAACAGCGAATCGACCAACAAGAAGCCAGTGGTGGGTTCGATGTAGTACTGCACCGCAATGCGGCCCGACACCGGCGTGAGCCCCAGCTGCACCGAGAACAGCAGGATCAGCAGCAGCCCCCACCAGAAGATCGGCATCGAATAGCCGGTCAGCGACGTGGCCATCACGCCGTGGTCGAAAACAGAATTGCGGCGCACCGCGGCGATGATGCCGGCCGGGATTCCCAGCACCAGCGCGAACAGGATCGCGCAGAGGGCCAGTTCGATCGTGGCTGGGAACAGCGTGAAGAACTCGCGGAGCACCGGTTCCTGCGTGATGATGGACTTGCCCAGATCGCCGTGGAGCACACGGCCGATGTAGATCCCGTACTGAACCAGCACGGGCTTGTCCAGGCCGAATTCCTTGAGCAGTTTGGCGTGGCGCGCGGCGTCGATGCCGCGCTCGCCGGCCAGCGTTTCGATCGGATCGCCGGGTACCAGCCGGATCAGGAAGAACGCGAGCAGGGTCATCCCGATGAAGGTCGGGATGATCAGCGACAGGCGCGTCAGAACGAAGCGAAGCATGCGCGATTATGTCGTTCCGCCACCGCGAACGCGATCCGGGTGCCGTTCAAAAGACGCCTCGATTAGCCGCCCTACTTCTTGTCGCGCAACTCGCGCCGCAGGATCTTGCCGACCGGCGTCTTGGGCAGGTCGGTGCGAAACTCGATCACTTTGGGCTGCTTGTAGCCGGTCAGATTGGCGCGGCAGTATTCGCGCACCTGGGCCTCGGTGAGGTCAGGGTTCTTCTTGACGATCACCAGCTTCACCGCTTCGCCGGTCTTCTCGTCGGGCACGCCGACCACCGCGCATTCCATCACGCCATCGAGCCTGGCGACGACGTCCTCGACCTCGTTCGGATAGACATTGAAGCCGCTGACCAGCACCATGTCCTTCTTGCGGTCGACGATCTTGAAATAGCCGCGCTCATCGACGGTGCCGATGTCGCCGGTCTTGAAAAAGCCGTCGGGTGTCATGACCTTGGCGGTTTCGTCCGGCCGCTGCCAATAGCCTGCCATCACCTGCGGTCCCTTGATCGCGATTTCGCCCGGCTGGCCCCGCAGCACCTCGTTGCCGTCGTCGTCCAGCAGCTTCATGTACGTGCTGGGCAATGGCAAGCCGATGGTGCCGGTGTATTCGGTGCTGGTGGTCGGGTTGCAGGTGGCCGAAGGCGAAGTTTCCGACAGGCCGTAGCCTTCGCAGATCGGGCAACCAGTTTTCTCCAGCCAGAGCTTGGCGACCGCGCCCTGCACCGCCATGCCCCCGCCGACGGACACCTTCAGGTTCTTCCAGTTGACCGTGTTGAAATCGGGATGGTTGGCCAGCCCATTGAACAATGTGTTGACCGCCGGGAAGCTGTGGAAAGTTTCCTTCGACAGCGTCTTGAGCACGCCCGGCAGGTCGCGGGGATTGGCAATCAGGATGAGCTTGCCGCCGGTGCGCATCGACAGCATCATCCCGACGGTAAACGCGAAGATGTGGTACAGCGGCAGCGCGCAAATGCTGGTGGGCTGTTCGCTCGCCGGCACCTTGTCCATCACCGGCTGGTTGAAAGCCTGGGACTGCAGCACATTGGCGATGATGTTGCGGTGCAGGAGCACCGCGCCCTTGGACACGCCCGTGGTGCCGCCGGTGTACTGCAGCACGGCCACGTCGTCGGGCTTGATTTCCGGCTTCCTGAACGCGCCGCGCGTGCCGCGCGCGATCGCTTCCTTGAAGCGCACCGCACCGGGCAGGTTGTAGGAAGGCACCATCTTCTTGACGTTGCGCACGACGTAGTTGACCAGGGCGCCCTTGAGCAGGCCGAGCTGGTCGCCCATTGCGCAAAGCACGACGTGCTTGACCGGCGTGTTGGCAATGCATTGCGCCAGCGTGGCGGCGAAATTTTCGATGATGACGATTGCCTTGGCGCCCGAGTCCTTGAGCTGGTGTTCGAGCTCGCGCGGCGTATACAACGGATTGACATTGACCACCACCAGCCCGGCGCGCAGGATGGCTGCGACCGCCACCGGGTATTGCGGGACGTTGGGCATCATGATCGCGACCCGGTCACCCTTGGCCAGGCCCAGGCCTTGCAGGTACGCGGCGAATGCGCGGCTGAGCGCGTCGGTCTGGCCGTAAGTGATTTCCTTGCCCATGAAGCTGTAGGCCGGACGACTGGCGTACTGGCGAAAGCTTTCTTCCATCAGCTGGACCAGGGAAGCGTACTGCGCCGGATCGATGTCGGCGGGGACGCCGGGGGAATAGGAATTCAGCCAGGGTCGGTCGCTCAGGTCGCTCATTTGTTGTTTTCTCCAGGTCCGTTGGCGGTCTCGGGGAAACGTGTCGCCCGGCCGCAGCGGCCATTATTGTGCTTTCCCCATGAATTGCGAGAGAGTGTGCCCCCTAAAAGGATTCCGGTTCGACGGGGCGAGCGCCGCGGAAGCCTGAAGCGCCGCCCCCAAATGAAAACGCGGCCACGAGGGCCGCGTTTCTTTCTGGCGCGAAGGGTGCCTAGCTCATTCGATCGTCTATCCTTCTGCCGCGGCCCCCAATCTCAGGCCTTCAGCGCGGCCAGCACCTCGTCGAGCATCTTCTTGGCGTCGCCGAACAGCATGCGGTTGTTGTCCTTGTAGAAGAGCGGATTGTCGACCCCGGCGTAGCCCGAAGCCATGCTTCGCTTCATGACGATGGAGGTCTTGGCCTTCCAGACTTCCAGCACCGGCATGCCGGCGATGGGGCTGGTCGGATCGTCCTGCGCGGCCGGGTTCACGATGTCGTTGGCGCCGATGACCATGGAGACATCGGTATCGGGGAAGTCCTCGTTCAGTTCGTCCATCTCGAACACGATGTCGTACGGAACCTTGGCTTCGGCCAGCAGCACGTTCATGTGGCCGGGCATGCGACCCGCCACCGGGTGGATGCCGAAACGCACATTAACGCCTTTTTCGCGCAGCAGCTTGGTGATTTCGAACACCGTGTGCTGCGCCTGCGCCACCGCCATGCCGTAGCCCGGCACGATGATGACATTCTTCGCTTCGCGCAGCAGCTCGGCCGTTTCCGCTGCCAGGATGGGACTGACCTCGCCGGCCGGTTCTGCGCCCGCCGCAGGAGCCGCAGGCGCGCCGCCGCCGGTGCCGAAACCGCCGGCGATCACGCTGATGAAGTGGCGGTTCATCGCCTTGCACATGATGTAGGACAGGATCGCGCCGCTCGAACCGACGAGCGCGCCGGTCACGATCAGCAAGTCGTTATTGAGCATGAAGCCCGTGGCTGCCGCCGCCCAACCGGAATAGCTGTTCAGCATCGACACCACCACCGGCATGTCGGCGCCGCCGATCGCCATCACCATGTGAATGCCGAACAACAGTGCAATCAGCGTCATCACGATCAGCGGCGTCATGCCATCGGCAACCGTGTGCGTGTTGATGAAGACGCCGCCGAAGTAGATCACCACCAGCAGTCCGGCAAGGTTCAGGAAGTGGCGTCCCGGCAGCAACACCGGCTTGCCGGTGATCTTGCCCGACAACTTGCCGAACGCGATGATCGAACCGGAGAAAGTCACGGCGCCGATCAGGATGCCGATGTAGATTTCGACTTCGTGGATGGTCTTTTCGGCGCCCTGGAACGTCCCAGCCGCGGCCGGGTCGATGTAGTTGGCATAGCCGACCAGCATCGCCGCCAGACCGACCAGGCTGTGCATCAGCGCCACCAGTTCGGGCATCTGCGTCATCTTCACGGTGCGCGCGGCATAAATGCCCACGACCGCGCCGACCGCCATGGCACCGACGATCCAGCCGTATCCGGCCTTTGTCACGGCCGGGCCGAAGACCGTCGCAAGCACGGCGATGGTCATGCCGATCATGCCGTACAGGTTGCCGCGTCTGGAGGTCTCCGGATTGGAAAGCCCGCCCAGGCTCAAAATGAAAAGTATGGTTGCCCCGATGTAGGAGACGGTAGAGATAGTTGCGGTCATCTTTCGTCTCCCTTATTTGCGGAACATTTCCAGCATGCGCTGGGTGACGGCAAAACCGCCGAACATATTGACGCAGGTCAGGGCGATGCCAGCGACCGCCAACCCGACGATCCAGGCCACCGGTCGGTCTCCGGCCGTCGCTATCGGCGGCGCGACTTGCACCAGTGCACCGATGGCGATGATGCTGCTGATCGCGTTGGTCACGCTCATCAGCGGCGTATGCAGGGCCGGCGTGACATTCCACACCACCATGTAGCCGACGAAGACCGCCAGCACGAACACCGTGAAGTGTCCGAGGAAGGCCGCCGGCGCGAACGCGCCGATGAACCAGAACAGTGCCGCCGCAACGAGGAAGGTGATCGCCGTGCTCGTACCCGAAGCCGGCGCACTCGCCTCGCCATGTTTGGGCGCCTTGGCCGGCATCGCCGCCGGCTTGGCTGCAGGCGCGGCCGCGACCTTGGGCGCGGGCGGTGGCCAGGTGATGTTGCCTTCCTTGATCACCGTGAGACCGCGGATGGCCTCGTCTTCCATGTTGACGTCGATGACCCCATCCTTGGTCTTGCACAGCTCTTCCGACAGTCGGAACAGGTTCGTTGCATAGAGCGTGCTCGACTGCTTGGCCAGACGGCTGACCAGATCGGTGTAGCCGACGATGGTCACGCCGTGCTTCACCACCGCCTTGCCGGGCTCGGTCAACTCGCAGTTTCCGCCCTGTTCCGCGGCCATATCGACGATCACGCTGCCCGGCTTCATCGACTGCACCATTTCCGCAGTGATCAGCCGGGGAGCGGGCTTGCCCGGTATCAAGGCGGTGGTGATGATGATGTCCACCTCCTTGGCCTGCTTGGCGTACATCTCGCGCTGGGCCTTCTGGAAGCCCTCGCTCATCACCTTGGCGTAGCCGCCGCCGCCGGACCCTTCTTCCTCGTAATCGACCTTGACGAATTCACCGCCCAGGGACACGACCTGGTCGGCCACTTCGGCGCGGGTGTCGTTGGCGCGCACGATGGCGCCGAGGCCGGCAGCAGTGCCGATCGCCGCCAGGCCGGCGACGCCGGCACCGGCGATGAAAACCTTGGCTGGCGGAACCTTGCCCGCGGCCGTGATCTGGCCGTTGAAGAAGCGGCCGAAGGCATTGGCGGCCTCGACGACGGCGCGGTAACCGGCGACGCCGGCCTGGGAGGTCAAAGCGTCCATCTTCTGGGCGCGCGACAGCGTCCGCGGCAGCGAGTCGATGGCCAGCACCGTGACCTTGCGGGCCGCGAGTTGCTGCATCAGTTCAGGGTTCTGGGCCGGCCAGATGAAGCTGATCAGGGTCTGCCCCTCGTGCGTCAGGCCGACTTCTTCAGCGGACGGCGCGCGCACTTTGAAGACGATGTCTGCCTTGGCCCAGAGTTCGGCAGCCGTTGCCGCGACCTGGGCACCGGCAGCGCGGTAGGTGTCGTCGCCGCAGTTCGCGGCGTCGCCCGCGCCGCTTTCCACGGCCACCGAGAACCCCAGCTTGACGAGCTTTTCTACCACCTCGGGTACGGTCGCGACGCGCTTCTCGCCTGCCGCGGTTTCCTTCGGAACTCCAATCAGCAAAGGTTTCTTGGCCGTTTCGGGTGTGACGGCAATACGGGCTTCACCCGCCGTGGTTCCGGCGGGAACGTCAATCAGCATGGACGTCTCTCCTCGTTGGTAAAACGGTTGTAGGACTTGCGAGCGCGAGCTTAAACGAAACCCGTGTTCCGCAATCTGAAAAGGCCTTCTATCATCTGGCGCGGCGAGGTTAATCGAAAGTGCTTGAGGTTCGTTTGATTCATCGCAGTTTCGGGCGGTAAATGAGAAAATTCCGATAGCGCGGTGCCGGCCGGCCCCAAGGAGCGGCCCAAGCGCTTCCATTTGGCGAATCCGCCACCAGTTGGCACACATGCCCCTGGCTTTCGTGCTCAGCTTGTCGGCCGCGTTGCACCTGTACATCGGCGCGCGCATCGTTCCAGCCATTCCCAACCATTTCGCCGCCGCATTGGTCGGGCTCATACTGGTTGCCTCGTCGGTACTCATTCCGGCCGGTTTCCTCGCGCGCCGCCGCGCGAATCCCCGCGCTGCCGCGACATTGGTCTGGGCCGGGTTCACGTTCATGGGGCTGTTCTCCTCGTTGCTGGTGCTCACGGTGCTGCGAGACGCTTTGCTGCTCGCCGGAACCCTGGCCAACCTGGCCTCGTCGACTGCCTTGCCCATCGATGCCATGCGCGCAGGCAGCGCCGCCGCGGTGCCGCTGCTTGGAATTGCGCTGACCTTCCTGGGTTATGTCAACGCCCGCCGCACCGCCGGCGTGGTCAGGCTGGACGTGCCGGTGCAGGGGCTGCCGCCCGCCTTGCATGGCTTCACGATCGTCCAGATCAGCGACATCCACGTCGGGCCCACGATCAGGCGGCGCTATGTAGAGGCCATCGTTGCGGCCGTGAATCGCCTGCAGCCGGACCTTGTCGCCATCACCGGAGACCTGGTCGACGGCAGCGTGGCCGAACTGGCATCGGAAATCGCGCCCCTGGCGCGGCTGGTGTCCAGCTGCGGCAGTTTTTTCGTCACGGGCAACCACGAGTACTACTCGGGGGTGGGTCCGTGGTTGGACGAACTCCGGCGGCTGGGCATCGCGGTCTTGCACAACCAGCATGTCGTGATCGAGCGTGCCGGCGCCAAGCTGGTGTTGGCGGGCGTGACCGATTACAGTGCGGGCCATTTCGATCGCAGCCATCGCAGCGATCCCGCGGCGGCATTGGCGGGCGCACCGGCCGATGCGGCCATGAAGATCCTCCTGGCCCATCAGCCGCGCAGCGCAGTGGCAGCCGAAGCGGCCGGCTTCGATTTGCAACTGTCGGGCCATACTCACGGCGGCCAGTTCCTTCCCTGGAACTTCCTGATCAGGCTGCAGCAGCCCTTCACGGCCGGGCTGCACCGGATCGGACGATTGCGAATCTACGTCAGCCGCGGCACCGGCTACTGGGGGCCGCCCCAACGCCTGGGCGCCCCGTCCGAGATCACCGAAATTCGCCTCATCAGTGCGTGAGCGGCCGAAGCCCCTTCCAGCATCATGGACAACGGACGCGATCGCCCTGTTGATCACGCGGCGCAGTCACATTCCTACATCGACGCAAGGCCCCGTCCGACATGGCTGAGGTTGGGCCAAGCCAAAAACTGCCTCATGGCAAACCCAGCATCCCTATCCTCGCCCTTGACGGGCGCCCGCGCGAGCAACGTCAACTACCTCGGAGCGGCTCGCTGCCGCCGCAAATTCGAACTGTTTTATCCGGACGGTTTCCAGGACGAGACGTACCTGGTGGCCGAGCGATCGTACAAGGAGCGAGCCCATCTCCAGTGGCAGAGCGAGCTCGGCGCAGCCGCTTTTCGCAAACTCCTGGCGCGCGGGGAGTTCCGTCAGATCGCCGACATCGCGGTGCGGATCGAATCGAATACCAATCTGCTGTTTTCGTTCGAAAAGATGGCTTTGCGCGATGCCGTGAAGACGGTCGCGGGCGCACGGCTGTTCGCGACCGAGCTCTACGCTTTTCTCTGGGGCCGCGGGTCGCCTCACCGCAAGTTCGAGGATTGGGTCCAGGCGGTGTCCGACCTGCCTCGACGCCAGACCCGAGTGCTGACCTGGCCACTGGTGACTGTGTTCGGTTTCATTGCACGGCCGGACCGGCACCTGTTTCTCAAACCGATGGTGACGCGCAAGGCGGCGCGGGCGTATGGATTCGATCTCGTCTACCGGCCCCAGCCGGCCTGGAACGTGTATCAGTCGCTGCTGACGTTTGCGGCCATCATCCGCCGCGACCTCGACCGCAAGCCGGGGTTCAAGGCACGCGACATGATCGACGTCCAGTCCTTCATCTGGGTACAGGGCTCGGAAGAGTACGAGCCCTGAGGCGTCCTAGGGCGCGAACTGCTCGGACCCCACGAGTCCGATCTTGGCCAGTCCCAGGCGCTGCGCCGCGGCCAGTGCGGCAGCGACCGTGTCGTACTTGGCCGCTCGGTGCGGCCGCAGATGGATCTCGGGCTGTTCGGGTTGCGCAGCAGCGTTTCGCAGCCGGCTCTCCAACTCAGCCCGCCCCGCCAACGATTCGCCATTCCACAAGAAGGCGCCGGCGGGGGTCACGTCGATCTGGACCACTTCAGGCTGCACCTGCGGCGGCGACTGCCGACCCGGCATCTCGATGTTGACCGAGTGCAGCTGGATCGGGATCGTGATGATGAGCATAACCAGCAGCACCAGCAGTACGTCCACCAGCGGCGTGGTGTTGATGTCCACCATCACCTCGGGTTCACGGTCCAGCCCGGCCCGCGGGATCATGGCGAACGCCCCGGCGGTTCGGTCAGGAAGCCGATGCGGGCGATGCCGCTCTGCTGCGCGGCATAGACGATCTGGCCGACCGATTCGTAGTCGGCCCGCGCATCGGCGCGGATGTGCAGCTCCGGTTGCGGCTTGAGCACGGATACGCGGTCCAGCAGGTCCTGCAGCACCTGCCGGCCAGGCAGCCGAGTGTCGAACCAGTAGATGGTCCCCTGGGCATCGACGGTGACGATGACGTCCTCGTTCTGGGATTCGCGCGACTGGATGGCCTCGCGCGGCAGGCTGACCGCGATGGAGCTGTTCACGACCGGAATGGTGATCAGGAAGATGATCAGCAGGACCAGCATCACGTCCACCAGCGGGGTGGTGTTGATCTGCGCGATCAGGGTGTCCTCGCTGTCTTCGGCCTGCGAATAGCGGATCGCCATATATATAAGTGTTGCTTGCTAACGCTTGGTGCCCGCCGCCAGCAGTACCGTGTGCAGGTCCGAGCCGAAACCGCGGACAGTATCCATGGCGACTTTGTTGCGCCTCACCAGCCAGTTGTAGCCCAGCACCGCCGGCACGGCCACAGCCAGACCCAGGGCGGTCATGATGAGCGCTTCGCCTACCGGGCCAGCCACCTTGTCGATCGAAGCCTGGCCGGAGGCGCCGATCCTGACCAGGGCGTTGTAGATGCCCCAGACCGTACCGAACAATCCCACGAACGGCGCGGTCGACCCGACTGTGGCCAGAACCGCCAGGCCTTCCTGCGTGCGGCTGTGGACAGTGCCGACGGCACGCTCGATGCTCTGCGCGACCCAGGTATTCAGGTCCACTTGGCCGATCAGCCCGTCGTGCTTGTTGGTCGCTTCCAACGCAGATTCGGCGATGTAGCGGTACGGGCTGGTTTTCTGCAGGGACTCCATTCCTTGCCGCACGCTGTCCGCGGACCAGAAGCTCTTGTTCGCCGCCTTGCCCTGGCCGCCCATGCGGGCCTGCGCCAGCAGCTTGGTGATGAGCACGTACCAACTGGCCAGCGACATGATGGCCAGGATGGCCAGCGTACCCTGGGCCACCCAGTCGCCTTGGGCCCACAACGCGCGCAGGCCGTAAGGATTGACCGCGGCCGAAGGGGGCTGAATGGCGACCAGAGGCGGCACGACGGCCGGCAGCAAGGCGGGCCCGGGGACGGCCGGCCTTGCCGACGCGGCCGGCGCGGCCGGCGAGGTGGAGGGGCCAGCGGATTGGGCCCGGGCCGGCCCCGCCAGCACCGAAACGACAACAAGGCTTGCAAGCAGGATGCGCATGGACATCGAGTGAAATGAGTTCATGAAGGCACAAGTGTGCGCCGACCGCGCATTGTGTCGCAGCGCGGGCGCGCCAGGCAATCGGCGGTCAGGGAAGCGGCGCGGGTGCCCGTAGACGCCGAGCGTCCCGATAATCCGGCGCATGGACATACGTTGGAAACCGAGCGTCACCGTCGCCGCCATCATTGAGCGCGAAGGCCGCTTCCTCCTGGTCGAAGAAGAGACTGTCGACGGGCTGAAGCTCAACAATCCGGCGGGGCATCTCGAACCGGGCGAGTCGCCCGCGGAAGGCTGCGCGCGCGAGACGCTCGAAGAGACCGGGCACCTGTTCCGGCCCACGGCGCTGCTCGGCATCTACCTGGTGCGGACACGGCGCAATTCCACCGGCGACGACGCGACCTATCTGCGGCTCGCGTTTTGCGGCGAACTCGGCGCGCGCGATGCGGCACGGCCGCTGGACCATGGCATCGTGCGGACCTTGTGGCTGACGCCGGCCGAGATACGCGACAGCGCCGAGCGTCATCGCAGCCCCTTGGTGCTCAAGTGCGTCGAGGACTATCTGGCGGGCAACCGTTACCCGCTGTCGATCATCTACACCGATCCGAGCGGCACGGGCGTGTCCGGCGGGTCGCTCAATCGGCCTTGATATGGGCCTTGCGCACGATCTCTTGCCAGATCTTCTGCTCGCGCGCGATGAAGGCCCCGAATTCCGACGACGGACCGCCGCCACCGACGGCGCTGTCGTTGGCGAAGCGCTCGGTCACCGCGCTTGACTTGAGCGCCTTCAACGATTCCTCCTGCAGTTTCTTCACGATGTCGGCCGGCGTGCCGGCCGGCGCCAGGATGCCGTACCACTGCGAGGTTTCGAAATCCTTGTAGCCCATTTCGGCGACCGTGGGCACCTCCGGCATCGCACCGATACGCTGCAGGGTGCCCACCGCGATCGCGCGCAATTTGCCGGCGCGGATGTGCGCCCCCAATGCTGGCATGCCAGCCGATGAGGCTTGGGTCCGACCGGCCAGCAGATCGGTGAGTTGCGGGCCGGTGCCGCGGTAAGGAATGTGCGTGATGAACATCCCGGTCACCAGCTTCAGGTATTCCATGGCCAGATGCCCGGCGCTTGCGTTACCGGCCGAACCGTAGTTGAGCTTCCCCGGATTGGCCCTGACGTAGGCGACGAACTCCTTGAAGTTCCTGGCCGGCACGTCCGGATGGATCACGAACACATTGGGCACCTTGGCCAGCAACGTGACCGGAACGAAGTCCTTGTTCACGTCGTAGGGCTGGTTGCTCAGCATGTACGGATTGACTGCGAGCGTGCCGACATGGCCCAGGATGATGGTGTGGCCGTCGGGCGCGGCCTTGGCCGCTTCCACCATCGCGACCGTACCGGCCCCGCCGGGCTTGTTCTCCACGTAGACGCTCTGCCCCAGTTGTTTGGTCAGTTCGGCGGCGACCGATCGGGCCACGATCTCGGAGGTGCCGCCCGGCGCGAACGGCACCAGGAAGCGGATCGGCTTGCCGGGCCAATGGCTTTGGGCCCGCAGGCCCGGGGCCGCCACCATGGCCGCCCAAGCACCCGCGCCGGCGAGCAATCGGCGCCTCTTGCTCGAAAAAATCTGCCTCATTGACCTTCTCCTTGAATGCGCTGTCAAAACTGGTAGCGGCGCAAACCGCCGTCGACCGGGATCACCGCGCCGGTGATGTAGCTCGCGCGGGGCGATGCCAGGAAGCACACCAGGTTGGCCAAGTCCTCGGGCTCGCCGTAGCGGCCCACCGGAATTTCATTTTCGGCCTGCCATTGGCGGTATTCCGGCGCGTAGTTGCGCAGGATCTGCTCGGAATGGATCCGGCCCGGGGGCACGCAGTTGACGGTGATCCCATGTTTGCCGACCATGCGGGAAAGTCCCTTGGCCCAGCTGTGGATACCGGCCTTGGCGCAGAAGGCGCCGTTGACATGATCAGGCTCGCTCTTGCCGGTGATGTTGATGATCCGGCCCCAGCGGCGCGCGATCATCTGGTCGATCAGCGCCTCGGCAATCTGGCGCGGCCGATGAAAGTTCAGTGTGATCGCTTCCTGCCAGCGCTCTTCGCTCACGTGCAGCTCGTTGAAGCTGCGCGACCCGCCGGCATTGTTGACCAGGATGTCCACATGGCCCAGCCCGCCTAGTGCCGCGCCGGCCAGCGCCGGGACAGAATCGTCTTCATAAAGGTCGGACTCGATCACCAGCGGCCGCTGCCCGCCCCGCGCCACGATTTCATCGGCCAAATCGTTCAACAGGGCGCCGCGTCGGGCCGAGACCGCGAGCCGCACACCTTCGGCGGCCAGTGCCAGAGCGATGCCCCGGCCGATGCCCGCGCTGGCGCCGGTCACTAGCGCCGTCTTGTCGTCGAGTTGCAGGTCCATTTCGTGTCCTTGAGTTTATTTGGGGCATTTCCCGCCCAGCGCGCGAGCCACCAGTCCCGGCGCCGCCAATAAGCCGCCGGCGCTCGGCGGGTCGCGCGGTGCGTGCATGCAATCGTCCACCGCCGCGTCTTCCATGCCTTCAGCCAATGGATCCTTGGGCTTGCCGCGACGCAACTGTTCGTTGGCCATGTCGGCCAGGCTGCGCTGGCGCTGGATGCGATACGGACCCGGGTGCGGCGGAATCGCCGGAACGACAATTGGCGCAGGCGGCGCCTGAGGCACCGCCGAGGTCGCGGGGAGAGCGGGTGTGGTGGTCCCAGCACCCGGAATGCCGCTGCCGGGTTGGGCGCTTGCCGGTCCGCCGCGGCCCGCGCCAGGTCCGGCGGGGCCCACCTGCGCGGGTATCGCGGAAGCGGCCCCCGGCGTAGCGGCCGGCCCCGGCACGTCCGATGCGGGGCCCGGCAATTGCTGCGGCGGCCGTAGCACTTCCGCCGCTGGCGGTGCGACCGGCGCTTCCGCCGCGGCTGCCGCCGGGGTTGCCGGCGCTGCTGCTTCCGGCGCAGCCGGGGGGACCGGCTCGGCTGCCGGCGCCGGCGCGACTATTGGCGCTGAAGGCGGCGCTGCAACCGGCGGCGGTGCCGCGACCGGTGCCGGAGCGGCCGGCGGCGGCGCGGCTGGTGCGGGTTCGGGCAGTGGCACCGGTGGCGGTGCGGGCATCGGGCTCGGCGCAGGGGCTGGTATGTCCACTGGCGCGGGTGCCGGCAGCGGCGTGGGCGGCGGTTCGGGTGGCGGGGCGGGCGGCAGCGGAAGTGCCTGCGCCGGCACCGGCGTTGGCACCTCGGCCGGCACAGGGACTTCGGGTAGCGCCACCGGCGGCGGCTCGACGGGCGGCGGCAACTCCGGAGCACGCCGGCCAGGCACCGGTGTTTTCGCCTGCATCGTGTCGGGCAACTGCGTGGTGGTCTTCAGCGGCACGCTCGTCTCGGGCGTCCTCGAGAACACCGGCGCGTTTTCCGCCTGGTTCGGTGTAACCGGCGGTCGCACGGTGATGGCGCGGCTGGTGCCGGGCTGGGCGGCGGGACTGATCGGCTTGACGTACTGGTAGACCGCATGGCGGATCGCCTGCTGCAGCGGCGAGTACTGGAGCAGCAACCACAGCAGCGCTACGTGGATCGCCCCTGCGGTCACGAGCGCCGTGGGCGACATGCGCTGGCGCGGCAGCGTGGGAAGGGTGGGCCGATGAAGCATGCGGTTGGCGGCGCCCGCTCGTTCGCCTCGTGCAAGCGGCGGGAAAAGCGTCCCCTGGAATAATCGCACAAATGAATCGCAAGCCAAGGGTCATCGTGGGATTGAGCGGCGGGGTGGACTCCGCCGTGACCGCGCACCTGCTCAAGGCCCAGGGCTGGGAGGTCGTGGGCATCTTCATGAAGAACTGGGAAGACGACGACGACAGCGAGTACTGCTCGTCCAACGAGGACTTCGTCGATGCGGCGGCCGTGGCCGACGTGATCGGTATCGAGATCGAGCATGTGAATTTCGCCGCCGAGTACAAGGACCGCGTTTTCGCCAGTTTCCTGCGGGAGTACCAGGCCGGGCGCACGCCCAACCCCGATGTGCTGTGCAATGCCGAAATCAAGTTCAAGGCGTTCCTGGACCACGCGATGCGGCTGGGAGCGCAGAAGATCGCGACCGGGCATTACGCTCGCGTCCGTTGGTGCCCAATCCTTGGGCACTACCAGTTGCTCAAGGGCCTGGACGACACGAAGGACCAGAGCTATTTCCTGCACCGGCTGAATCAGGCGCAGCTGTCGAAGACGCTGTTCCCGGTGGGCGAGCTGCGCAAGAGCGAGGTGCGGCGCATCGCCCACGAGATCGGCCTGCCCAATGCGAAGAAGAAGGACTCCACCGGTATCTGCTTCATCGGCGAGCGGCCCTTTCGCGAGTTCCTCAATCGCTACATCTCGAAAGAGCCGGGGCCGGTCAAGGACGGGCGCGGCCGCGTGATCGGCCAGCATCAGGGCCTGAGCTTCCATACCTTGGGCCAGCGTCAGGGCCTGGGGATCGGCGGGATCAAGGAGAAAGGCGCGCAGCGTGGCGGGGGCGAGCACGCGCCGTGGTTCGTCGCGCGCAAGGATATGGAGAAAAACACGCTGTGGGTGGTGCAAGGCCACGACCATCCCTGGCTGCTGTCCCGGGCGCTCGACGCGGATGACGCGAGCTGGGTGTCGGGCGAACCTCCGGCGCCTGGGACGTATGCGGCCAAGACACGGTACCGCCAAGCGGATGCCGCATGTGCGCTTGCCGCCGCGGCCGGCGATGCATTCCACCTGGATTTCGACGCGCCCCAATGGGCTGTCACGCCGGGACAGTCCGCCGTGCTCTACGACGGCGAGATTTGCCTCGGCGGCGGCGTCATTTCAGCCGCGCAGAGCGCACGGGCTTGAACCGCGACCAGGCGTTCGAAGGACGGACCCGAAGCACAAGGAGCCCCGCAGATGATCGTCAGACGCTTTGTCGATACACCCGCCGGCACCCTGCACTGCGCGATCGCCGGCACCGGCCGGGCGGTATTGCTGCTGCACCAGACGCCGCGCTCCTGGGACGAATACCGCGAAGTGCTGCCGCTGCTGGGACGCGAGTTCCAGGCAATCGCGGTCGACACGATCGGTTTCGGCGACTCTTGCAAGCCGCCGCTTGGGCAGGATTCGATCGAACATTGGGCGGCTGTTGCGGTGGGGCTGCTGGACGCGCTCGGCATCGAGCGGTTCGCTGTCGTTGGCCATCACACAGGGGCGGTGATAGCTGCTGAAATCGCCGCCGCGTTTCCCCACCGTGTCGACGCTGCGGTGCTTTCGGCGCCGGCGCTGGTGGACGCCGCCTTCCGCGCACGCCACGCGAAGCCGTCCGGAATCGACAATGTGCAGCGCAAGCCGGACGGCTCGCACCTGGCCGAGCTGTGGCGCATTCGCCAGCCCTGGTATCCGCAGGGCGATATCGACTTGCTGGAGCGGTTTGTCGCCGATGCGATCAAGGCCGGCCCGCGCGCGGCCGAAGGCCATGCCGTGGTGGCGCGCTATGCGATGGAAACCCGGCTGCCTCTGATCCGCTGTCCGGTACTGGTGATTGCGCCGACTCAGGACCCCCATGCCTACCCGCAGGCCAAGCCTTTGGCGCAGGCAATCGCCGGCAGCCGGTATGTCGAAATCGCAGGCGGAATGGTGCCGTTGCCAGACCAGATGCCAGAAACCTTCGCACGCCACGTCCTGGACTTCCTGCTGTCGCCGTGCGCAGCGACAGGGCGAGGCGATTTCGCGGGCGCCCAATGACAGTCCGTCAAAGCTCAGCTTCATAAAGTCAAACGGGTTGTCCCTAGTAGAGCGTGTAACACCCGGGAATCTGAGTATTAGTTGCTTACCGATGACCGCGTGCATGCTCAATAGGAGCTACAGTCGGCAATGAGAGGCAGCCCGGCAGGTCGCAGATGTACCGAAGACCAGCCCTGATCGCGCTCCAGGAAACTTTCGAGGAACATTCGTGGCGCAAGGCAAGAAAGTCCTGATCATCGAGGACGAACAAGTATTCGCCGAGAACCTGCAGATGCACTTCCAGCGTTGCGGTTGGGATGCGCGTGTTGCCTGCAACGGCAAGCTGGCTGTGATTGCGGCCGACGAGTTCTTGCCCGAATTGATTCTGCTCGACTTTCACCTGCCCGATATGAACGGCTTCGAAGTGCTCGACGCCATCCGGGCCGGTAACCACTGCTGCGGCTGCGTGCTCATGACAGGCCACCCGACCGATACAGTGCTGGCCGACGCCCAGCGGCATGGGATAGGCCGCATTCTGTGCAAGCCCTTCCCGCTGTCCACGCTCGAGGATCAAATGCTGGCGACCGCAGCCGAATATTCATCGGCCCGCGCCGCGTCGGCCATGCTTGCCACTGGCCCCTCGGTGAAATAGCCATCACTGCGCGAGGGCTCCCAGCCCTAAAGATACCGCTTTGAAGCCGGGGAAATTGCCCCAATCCCGGGTATTCCCCGACGTTTGCGGACATTCCACAACCCGGTAATCCGCGCCTAAGGTTGCGCCTGGGTTGAGGGCTCTCGCCCTTCTTCTTACCCACGCGTTTGAGATCTTCAGGTACCCCAAATGTACGCTGGCACGGTTAGTGCTGAAACAAATTATTGCCGGACCTTGCTATGTAGTTTAGGCACGGAGGCGATATGTGCAAAAACCCAGCTACGCCATTTGGAAGGTGCAACCATGAAGATATCTAAGAAGAGCTGGCAGGAGCAAAGCCTTGCCAGAAAGTGGTTCAAGACCACAGCCGCTTTCACTGCTGTGCTCGGGGCTTTTGCCTCGCAGGCCACACCCCTCGACTTTTTCGGCCAGCCGCCGACCACCGATCCCTCCGCATATACCAACCAGCCTATCGATCCGACGGCAGCCTTGGCGAACATCTTCACGCTGGAGGAAAGCAACAAGGGCTCTTATGAGCTCCCTAATGGCGCGTTCTCGAGCAAGGTGATCGAGCGCGCGGAAAACGTGCTCCCGCCTTCCTTGCAGACTTCATTCAACTATCCCACCAACGGCTATCCGAGCCCGATGTTCGGCGCCCTGCCGTTCACCCAGAAGCTGCTCATGTTCGAGGAGTTCGGCGTCGAAAAGCTTGACCCCGCCGCTCCGCCGGCGACAGGCTCCTTGCCGCCTCCGAAACTGGGACAAGCGCCCGAGCAGGACCCGGATCATGTCGGCCGCAGCGCTCCCGTCGGGGCCGAGCTGGAGGGCTTCCTGAAGCAGCCTGGCATAGCCCCCTTCCCCACTCAATATTCCAATACCGATGCACAGAACCCCTGGAAGGACCAGATCCAGGACTTCCTTGGGCGCTTCCTGGCCCATCCGCCAGCGGAAGGACGCCCGCCAGGAGAGGGTTGGGCCCACCAGCGCTGGAACGAATTCACGCCCCAGGCCTTCTTCAAGACGGCCCAGGCCGGCGCGCGCGTCAATCTCGGCATGCGCGACTCCAAGCAGATGCACAAGTGGAAGTTCGGGGAGTGGGGCCCGAACGGCCTGTACTACAACGGCGGAAGCAACGCCGGCACCTCGATTCGCATCCACCCGAACATGCCGGTGCAAAATCACAACTCCGTGTGGACCTTCGACGGCACGCTGCCGCCCAAGCTGCTCATGGTGCGCTACGGCCAGCCGATCCTGATGCGCCACTACAACACGCTGCCGATCGATCCGGCCGCCAACCACGGCTTCGGGCTGCATACCATCAGCACGCACGAGCACAACGGCCACTCGCCGGCCGAGAGCGACGGCTACATGAACGCGTTCTTCTTCCCGGGCCAGTTCTACGACTACCGCTGGCCTGTCCAGCTGGCCGGTTACGACACCATCAACACCACGGCCAGCGATCCGCGCGCGGCCTTCCCGTGCTCGACCGGCGAGACGCTGTGGGTCAACGATGCCACGCCCGGCCTGAAGACCTGCCAGAACGGCAGGATCAATATCCGCGGCGACTGGCGCGAAACCATGAGCACCCACTGGTTCCATGACCACATGCTCGATTTCACGGCGCAGAACGTCTACAAGGGCAACGCCGTGATGATGAACTACTACAGCGCGCTTGACCGCGGCAATGAAGCCATCAACGACGGCGTCAACCTGCGGCTGCCCAGCGGCTCGGCCCTGCCCTGGGGCAACCGTGACTACGACGTCAACCTGGTGGTCGCGGACAAGGCCTGGGACAAGGACGGCCAGCTGTGGTTCAACCCCTTCAACACCGATGGCTTCATCGGCGACAAGCTGCTGGTCAATTGGCAGTATGACCCGTACCTGGAAGTTCGCGCACGCCGCTATCGCTTCCGCATCCTGAATGGCTCGGTCTCGCGCTTCTTCGCAATCGCTCTCGTGCGGGAAGTGCAGGGCAACAAAGGGGAAATGAAAGGACCGCCGGGCTCGGGCGTGTCTTACACCCGGGTGCCGTTCCACATGATTGCGAACGACGGCAACGTGATGGAACATTCCGTGCCGTTCGACGGCAGCATGGACCTGAACGGCGACGGCAACCTGCAGGACCACAATGCGCAGCTGCCGACCCAGGGCATCGCGGAGCGTTACGACATCGTCGTGGACTTTGCGCAGAACGGCATCAGCCCCGGCGACAAGCTCTATTTCGTCAACGTCAAGGAGCATGACACAGGCCTGGGCAGCAAGCGCAACGTCCCGCTGGACCAAATCCTGTCCGAGAGCTACAAGGCCGTGCTGAAGACCAATAGCGACGGCACCCAGCAGTGGATCAACGCCGACCCGGTCGTCGGGAAGTTCCTTGAGCTGCGTGTCAAGGCCTACAGCGGCACCGACCTGAGCATGAATCCGGCCGACTACGAGCCCGCCAAGCCAGCCGTAGGCAAGCAGAAGGCCAAGCCCGCGGGCAAGACCATGATTCCGCTTTGGCTGGATCGCACGAACACGGCCGACATGGCCAAGCTGCAGACGGCGCGCCGCCGCGAGTTCCACTTCGGCCGCTCCAGCGGCAGCGACCTGACGCCGTGGACAGTGAAGACCGATACCGGCTCCGCCTACAACGCGGATGCGCGCAGAATCTCGGCGGCACCCCAGCTCTCCAACGGACCGACCGACGGCGGCTGGACCGGCCCCGGCGGCACCACGGAAATCTGGAAGCTTACGACCGGCAGCGGCTGGAGCCACCCAGTGCACGTGCACTTCGAGGAAGGCATCATCCTGCAGCGCGGCGGCAAGATGCCCCCGGAATGGGAAAAGTGGACCCGCAAGGACGTGTACCGCATCGGCTCGGAGCCGGATAGCACCGGAAGCATCGAGTTCGCGATCCACTTCCGCGAGTTTGCCGGCACCTATATGGAACATTGCCACAATACTCAGCACGAGGACAACTCGATGCTGGTGCGCTGGGATATCGAGCATCCCGGGCAGTTCCAGGTGATGCCGGCCCCGCTGCCGACGTGGGACGGTGTCGAGTACGCCCCGTCGGTCGGAATCCCGACTTACCACACCGGCGCCGGTATTGGACCGAGCTTCAGTGGCGGGATTGTCAAGTAAGCACTCCACGAGCCTGAACCTGGCGGGACCAACGCGACAAGCGGCTGGTCCCGTCAGGCGATTGAACCCCCTGTAATCAAAAAAGTAGAGATCATGATCGCCACTGCCCGCGCCCTGATGCCCGCATTGACCGCCCTCCTGGTGTTCGTGGCCACCGTCATTGCAGGCTGGCCCGGCAACGCGAAGGCTGCCGGCGATGCGCCATGGGGCGCGAACTATTTTCCGAACGTGCCGCTGATCACACAGGACGGCAAGAAAGTACGCTTCTTCGATGACCTGATCAAGGGCAAAGTCGTCGCGATCAATTTCATCTTCACCGGCTGTTCGGAATCTTGTTCCATGGAAACCG
This sequence comes from Ramlibacter sp., assembly GCA_035571795.1. Taxonomy (GTDB): domain Bacteria; phylum Pseudomonadota; class Gammaproteobacteria; order Burkholderiales; family Burkholderiaceae_C; genus Ramlibacter. The sequence continues at coordinate 10,255 of DATNBX010000347.1, read as the reverse complement.
CGCGGCTGCGCGAGGTGCAGGACCTTCTTGCCGACCGGATGGGCAAGGACATCTTCTTCGTTTCGATCTCGATCGATCCTGACAACGACACGCCGGAAGCGCTGAAGCACTACGCCGACAAATTCAAGGTCGGCCCGGGCTGGACATTCCTGACCGGAAAGAACGAGGACATCACCCTGCTGCGCGATAAGCTCGGCATCTACATGCCGCCGGTCGTCAATGGAAAGTCCGACCACGAGCTCAGCCTGGTCGTCGGCAACCAGGCCACCGGCCGCTGGATGAAGGCCTCGCCCTACGAGAATCCCCAGATCATGGCAACCACGCTCGGGAGCTGGCTGCATAACTGGAAAGTCATCCCCGCCAACAAGAACGACACTTACGCGAATGCGCCGACGCGCGTGCCCGAGTTGTCGCGCGGCGAGGAACTCTATCGCACCCGCTGCGCCTCTTGCCACTCGATCGGGGCGCCTGCCAATTCGCTTGCCGCGCTGCGCGCAATCGGCCCCGATCTGGCCGGAATCACGCAACAGCGTGATCGGGCGTGGCTCACCCGCTGGCTGAAGGAGCCGGACCGCATGCTGGCCGAAAAGGATCCGCTGGCGACTGCGCTGTATTTGAAGTACAACAAGCTGGCGATGCCGAACCTGCGTCTGAATGACAAGGAAGTCGCGCAGGTCCTGACCTTTCTCGAAGAACATGGCAAGCCGCCTACCGCCGAGAAGAAAGTCGCTCGCCAATAAGCCACAGATCTGATCAGGAATAGGATCCACACCAGGGACGGCCCATAGAATCACCGCGATGGTGGGGAATGTTTCCCCAATTTTCCCCACTCATCCACCAATTCAGTGCTGCGACATCCCCTGCGAGGGCCGCTAGGGCCGTCTGTACGGTAATCCGAGTGCTGGCATGCAATCCGCTTAGCAGGTCAGGACTCAGTCAGGAGCATGTCATGACGCGAAAAACATTCAAACAGCAATCGCTGGAAAGCGAGCCCCGCGCGGCATTTGTCGTCCGGCCCTGGGCGCATCCGGCACTCGACAGGCCGTCCTGCCGTGGATAGGGCCCGCATCATCGGTATGCCTCCCGCCCATGCGCGGCCGGCATCCCTCGGCCTCGCGGTCGGCCAACTGAAGGAGGCCAAGGAGCGGGCCGCCTCCTCCGGGCGCAGGGTGGTCGCCGAACTGGAAGAAATACTGGGCTACGCGCCGGCCGACTTCGTGCGCGCTTTGAGCACCAGCCTGCATTTCCCTTGCCTCGACGGCGCCGCACTGTTCGCCAGCGCACCGGATTTCAGCGTCATTCCGCTGGCCGAGGCACTGAATCGCGAATGTGTGGTGGTGCGAGCCGCTGATGGCGGTATTGCCGGCGTCTTCGCCGATCCATTCGACGCGGGCCTGTTTGCGTGGCTCGATGCGCGCCTCGGCGGCGCTCCGCTGTACCTCGTTCATCCAGCCGACCTGGCCGCCTACCTGGCCCGGCACGAGGAAGATTTTCGCGCGGTCGACAATGTCGCGACCAGCAACGAAATCGAAATCCAGGCCGACGATGCGGTGGAAACGCTGTCGCTGGTGCGCATCAGCGAGGATTCCAGCCTGGTGGTGAAGCTGGTCAACTCCACCCTCTATGACGCTCTGAAGGCGCACGCCAGCGACATTCATATCGAAACCACCACGACCGGCCTGGCAATCAAGTACCGCGTGGATGGCGTGCTGACGTTCATCAGCCGGGTACCCGGCCTGGATGTGGCCGAGCAGGTCATCTCGCGGGTCAAGGTGATGGCCGAACTCGATATCGCCGAACGGCGCGTTCCCCAGGATGGCCGCTTCAAGGTGGGCATCAAGGGCCGGCAGATCGACTTCCGCGTGTCGATCATGCCCAGCATCCTGGGCGAGGATGCGGTGCTGCGTATCCTTGACAAGCAAGACCTGAGCGACAGCGTCCAGGGCGTCCGCCTGACTTCGCTCGGCTTCGAGGATGGCACCATTCGTACCTTGCGCCGGCTGGCGCGCGAACCGTACGGGATGGTTCTGGTGACAGGCCCCACCGGAAGCGGCAAGACCACCACCTTGTACGCGATGATCTCCGAGATCAACAAGGGCCAGGACAAGATCGTCACGATCGAGGATCCGGTGGAATACCAGTTGCCGGGCGTGCTGCAAATCCCGGTAAACGAGAAAAAGGGCCTCACCTTCGCCCGCGGCCTGCGCTCGATCCTGCGCCACGACCCGGACAAGATCATGGTTGGGGAAATCCGCGATCCGGAGACCGCCCAGATCGCAGTCCAGTCCGCCCTTACCGGCCACCTGGTCTTTACCACGATCCATGCGAACAACGTTTTCGACGTCATCGGGCGCTTTACCCAGATGAACGTCGATGCCTACAGCTTCGTGTCGGCGCTGAACGGCATTCTGGCCCAGCGGCTGCTGCGCCTGGCGTGCCCGAGTTGCGCGACCCGGATCCAGCCCAGCGCCGAGGAACTGGCCGAATCCGGACTGGATCCAGCCGAAGTAGGCCACTTCCACTTTGTCACCGGCAAGGGCTGCGGGCGCTGCCGCGGCACCGGATACGCCGGGCGTACCGCCATCGCCGAAATCCTGCTTCTTGACGATGAACTGCGCCAGATCATTATCGATCGCCAACCGATCGCTATGCTGAAGGAAGCGGCCCGGCGGCGCGGCTTGCGTTTTCTGCGCGAATCGGCCGTCGCCCTGGTGGCCGCCGGCAAGACCACCCTTCAGGAGATCAATCGTGTCACCTTCGTGGCGTGACCGCTATATCGCCGTACTGAGCCCGGAGCGGGTCGCGATCGTGCGCAGGCGCCGGGGCTGGAACGACGCCTTCGACCTTCGGGCCGATGCTGCGTGCGCCGAACCGACGCCGGCGGCCGCCGCCGAAGCGCTGGCCGGCCTGCTGGCGCGGACCGAGATCAGCAACGGAACGCTCACAGTGCTGCTGTCCAACCACTTCGTACGCTATCTGCTGGTACCGTGGCGCGCCGAAGTGGGCAATCCGGCGGAGCTGGCTGCTTTCGCCGAGATCTGCTGCGACCAGGTGTTCGGCAGCGAGACCGGCCGGCGCATCCTGCTGACCTCCCGCGAAAAGGCATCCAGCCCCCGGCTGGCGGCCGTCTTGGACGGTGCTTTCCTGGATAGCCTGCGTTCGGTGGTCGAGGCCTCTCCGCTGCGCCTGACTTCGGTCCAGCCTTACCTGTCGGCGGCATTCAATTGCATGCGCGAATCGCTTTCCCGGCGCGACTTTGTATTCGTCGTCGCCGAGCCGGCCCGCACCTGCATGCTGGTTTCCATCGACGGCTGCTGGAGCAGCGTGCGCGCCAGCGCCGCCGAGGACCGGCCGCAAGCTTTGGCAGACTTGATCGAGCGTGAAGCCCTGCTCCTCGGGGTAGCGCAGGAGGACATGCCGCCGGTATTCGTGCATGCACCCCGCCACGCCGACCTCAAGCTGCCCGACTGCCACGGCGTGACTCCAGAAACCATCAGACTGCCACTGCCGGATACGCTGGCGGGCGCAACGGACCCTCTTCTGACCATGGCAATGACGGTGACCTGATATGCGCGCTCTCGAACTCGATTTCCAACACCCCCCGCGACCCAGCATCTTTGGCTGGGTGATTCTGCTGGCCGGACTAGCGGCTCTGGTCGCCCTGTTCGGCAGCCACCGGATGCTGGCGGACGAAACCGGCAGCCGTCGCGCCACGATCAAACGCATCGAGGCCTTGCTACCCGGAGCGGCCACGCCAACGGGCCGCAACAATGATGCCGCGCTGGCCACCGCCCGGCAGGTCATGGAACGTTCCAAGCTGCCGTGGACCGGGCTGTTTTCGGCGCTCGAATCGGCCGGCGACAAGGACGTGGCGCTGCTCGCAGTCACGCCCGATGTTGGCCGGCGCCAGGTCAAGATCCACGGCGAAGCGCGCCACTTGGCGGGCATGCTGGAATTCCACCGCCGCTTGCAGCAGAGCGAAGGCCTCAGCCAGGTGGTCCTGGTCGATCATGTGATATCCAAGGAAGCGCCCGAAAAGCCCATCCGTTTCCATATCATCGCCGCCTGGGGAGTGAACAATGGCCGTCCCTAAGTTGATCGTGCTCGAGGCCCTCCGCAGTCTCGGCAAACCGGGCCTGGCAGGCGCGTTGCTGCTGGTTGCCAGCCTGGCCTACACGCTGGCCGGCGTCCTGCCGGCACGCCGGGAACTGCTCGCGGCAAAGGAGCAGGCTGCCCGCGTTGAAGCCGTGCTGGCCAGCGTTCGCAGTGGCCGTTCCACCGCTCCCCAGAGCGAGGAGAAGCGCCGCGACGCGTTCTATGCTTCACTCCCGGCGCAAGCCGAGGTGACGCAATGGATCGAACGGATTTACGGCGCAGCGGCGGCCGAGCAGCTTTCCCTTGCCCGCGGTGAATATGCGCAGGCCGATGTGGCCGACACCCGCCTCGCGCGTTACCGTATCGTCCTGCCGCTGCGCGCCACTTACGGGCAGATCCGGCGCTTCATCGCTGCGAGTCAGGCCGCCGTGCCCGGCCTTGCTCTGGACGACATCAGCATTCAACGCCAGTCAGTCGGCGAAGGCGAGATCGAGGCGAATGTCCATTTCTCCCTTTACCTTGCTAAACCGTGATGGGTAAAAAGCGCATCCTCTTCTGGATCATCTTCTTTGCCGCAGTCGGGATCGTCGCCGTCGGTCCCGAATTCATGACGGAAACCGTGCCGAGCGTCGCACCGGCCGCATCGCGTCCCGCTGCATCGGCTGCTTCCGCCGTATCGACTGCTACCGCTCCTTCGGTTCCGTCCTCCGCGCCGGCTCCCCTGGCCACTCTGCGCGCTGGCACGGCAACAGCCAGCGCAACGGCCAGTGCGCCGGCTGAGGCGGCCAGCAATGCGGCGCTGCCGGCGGTCGTCGCCGCCGGCGAGCTTTTCGCCGCCAAGAGCTGGTACGTAGCGCCGCCTCCGCCTCCGCCGCCGCCACCACCACCGCCGCCGCCGCCGCCGCCTCCGCCTTCCGCCCCGCCGCTGCCCTTCAAGTTCATGGGCAAGTTCGACGACACCAAGAGCCTGAAGGCTTTTCTGCAGCGTGACGAGAAGGTTTACACCGTGGGCGTGGGCGATGTCATTGACGGCGTCTACCGCGTGTCCGCAATGAACGGCACCCAGATGACCCTGATTTATCTGCCATTGAACATTCCCCAGACACTTTCGTTGGGGACCCCCTTATGACAAGAACAACAACTTTTCGCCGCTCGCTCCTGCCTCTGGGGCTGGCCCTGGCGCTCGCCGGTTGCGCTGCCGACCAAGCCCGCCGCGAGGGCCAAAGCCTGATCGATGAAGGCCGCTACGAGGAGGGCCTGGCCAAGCTGAACGCCGCTGCCGCCCAATCCCCAAACGAGCCCAGCTTGCGCGCGGCCGCTGCGCTGCAGCAGGAAAGAGTGTTAGCCACGTTGCTTGCCACGGCCGACAGCGCGCGCTTGGCGGGCGATTATCCTGCCGCGACAGAAGGCTACCAGCGCGTATTGCGCCTCAGCCCGCGCAACAGCCGGGCGCTGGATGGATTACGCGCATTGGATCAGCGGCGTAACCAGGCGGAAATGCAAAAGCAGGCCCAGGCCGCCTTCCGTCGAGGCGATCTGGAACTGGCCGAAAAACAGCTGGCTGCCGTGCTCGCGCTCGATCCGCGTGCCGAGGACGCTCTGACGCTGCGCAGGGATATCGAGGCGCAGCGGGCTCGCACCGCCAGTCCATATCCTCGCCTGAAGACCAAGTTCTCGCGCCCGGTTTCGCTCGAATTTCGGGACGCCAACCTGAAAATGATTCTGGACGTGCTGTCCCGCACCACTGGCATCAACTTCATTGTCGACAAGGACGTCAAGCCCGATCTCAAAGCCACCATCTTCGTCAAGCAGGTGCCGGTCGAGGACGCCCTGGAGCTTCTGCTGTCCCAGAGCCAGCTGGAGAAGAAGGTCGTCAATGACAACACGGTGGTCATCTATCCCTATACACCGGCCAAGATCAAGGACTATCAGGACTGGGCGATCCGCACCTTCTTTATCACCAACATGGACGTCAAGCAGGCCCAGACCCTGATCAAGACCATGTTGAAGACCAAGGACGTGTTCATCGACGAAAAGCTCAACATCCTGACGATGCGCGACTCGCCCGATGCGATCCGGCTGGCGGAAAAATTGTTGGCCGCTCAGGACCAGCCGGAGGCCGAAGTGGTTCTGGAGGTGGAACTGCTTGACGTTTCGCGCGATCGCTTTCTCGACCTTGGCATCCAGTGGCCCTCGACGTTCACCGTGCTTGCCCCTGGCGGAACGGCGGTAGCGCTCCTGAGCGACCTGCACGGCGGGCGTAGCAGCGATCGGGTCGGGATTGACCGCTCGGTGCAGGCCCGGGCCAAGTCCATCGACAACGACATCAACACGCTGGCCAGCCCTCGCATTCGCGTACGTAACAAGGAGAAGGCCAAGATCCATATCGGCGACCGCATCCCGATCGTGAACGCCACCTCCATTCCGTCGACGCAAGGTCCGGTGATCACCGAAACCGTGCAATACCTGGATACGGGTATCAAGCTGGAAGTGGAGCCCACGGTTTATCAGAATGACGAAGTGGCCATCAAGGTCGGGCTCGAAGTGAGTGATTCACAGGACGCCGGCCGCACCAATTCCGGCACAACCCTGGTGCGGGTCAAGACCAGCAACGCGGCCACCGTCCTGCGCCTGAAAAACGGGGAAACCCAGATCCTGGCCGGCCTCATCCGTAACGATCACTCCGCGAACGCCGACCAGATTCCCGGGCTCGGTCAGATTCCGGCTGTGGGACGCCTCTTCGGCCAGCACGACGACACCTGGAAAAAGCGTGAACTGGTGCTGTCGATCACGCCTCGCATCGTGCGCAGCCTGCCGTACATGGCGCCGCACTTGCTGGAATATGCGTCGGGCACCGAAAGCATCCTGCGCGCGCGTCCGCTTTCCCTGCAGGAGGGCGACGGAGAGGCGATAGCGCTGAGCGTCCCGGCGGGCACCAGCGGCTCCGTTGCAACGGCCCCGGCACCAAGCGTTCCAGCCGGCGTCGCGGCCATCGCTGCGCCTGACGGCACAGCCCGTGCCGCCGCAACTGCGCCCGCAGCGGCTGGGGCATCGACCGACCTGAGCTTGGCCCTCGAAGGGCTTCACGAGCTGAAAGTCGGGCAAGAGGCAACCTTGGTGCTCAAGATCAAGGCAGACAAACCGCTGCTGAGCACCGCTCTTCAGATCGGCTTCGATCCCAAGGCGGTGAACATTCTGGAGGTCACGGAAGGCCCTCTGATGCGCCAGGATGGCGTTGAGACCACTTTCTCCGCCCGCACTGATGAGAGCGCGGGCCGCGTCTTCATCGGGCTTGCCCGAACCGGCCGCGTCGGCATCACGGGCGAAGGAGCGCTCCTCCAACTGCGCGTGAAAGGTGTCGCCGCGACCCAGGCCGCGCCGATCAAGGTGGTGGTGTTTTCAGGCATCGGGCCCGGCAACCGAATCCAGTCCGCCGCGCTGCCCAGTCCCCTTGACCTGGCGGTGGTGGAGCCCTGACCATGCGCCGCACCCAGAACGGCTTCACGCTGGTCGAACTGGTGATCACCGTCGCCATCATCGGGCTGCTTGCGAGCATTGCGGCACCGCTGACTGAAACGGTGGTGCGGCGCGGCAAGGAGCAGGAACTGAAGACCGCGCTCATGAAAATGCGCGACGCCATCGATGCGTACAAGGACGCCGGCGACGCCGCGCGCATCGACCGCGCAGCGGGCGAATCAGGCTATCCGCGCTCGCTGCAAACGCTGGTCGACGGCGTGCCGGACAAGCGCAGTCCAGGCGGAGCCAAAATGTATTTCCTGCGCCGGATTCCGCGCGATCCCTTCGCGGACCCAGCGCTGCCCGCTGCCGAAACCTGGGGATTGCGAAGCTATGACAGTCCCCCGGATGCGCCGCGCGCGGGCAAGGACGTGTTCGATGTTTATTCCCAGACCGAGGGCAAGGCCCTCGATGGGACCTCCTATCGGGAGTGGTAGCCGTGACCAGGATCAGGCGCTCGCGCAAAGGCTTTACGCTGATTGAACTGCTCGTGGTGCTGGCCATTGTCGCCAGCCTGCTGACGATCGCCGTGCCGAGCTATTTCGCCAGCCTGGAAAATTCGAAGGAGACAGCGCTTCGCCAAAGCCTTTCGGTGATGCGCGACGCCATCGACCACTACCACGCCGACCTGGGAAAGTATCCGGACAGTCTGCAGGACCTGGTGGCCAAGCGCTATCTGCGCAGCGTCCCGAGCGATCCGATCACCGGCCAGGCCGACAACTGGGTGATCGAAGGTCCGACCGATTCAGGCAAGGGCGCTGTGCGCGACGTCAAGAGCGGCGCACCAGGCAACGGCCGGGACGGGACAGCATATGCCAACTGGTAGGGCACGCCGCCGTGACGGCGGGTTCACTTACCTGGGGGTCCTTTTCGTCGTCGTGCTCCTCGGGCTCGGCTTGGCCGGCGCGAGCGAAGTTTGGGGTATCGCCAGCCAGCGGGCGCGCGAGCGCGAGCTGCTGTGGGTGGGTAACCAGTACGCCCGCGCACTGAAGTCTTACTACATGCAATCCCCGGGCGCGCGCCAATATCCGTTGCGCCTGGACGAGCTGGTTGAAGACAGGCGCTTTCCGGTGCCGCGGCGACACCTGCGCCAGCTCTATCCGGATCCCGTGGCCCGCAGCGCTGAATGGGACCTGATCCTCAACGCCGAGGGGCGCATCGGCGGGATCGCCAGCCGTTCGGAGCAGGCCCCGCTGAAGCAGGCCGGCTTTCCACTGATGTGGGAAAAATTCGAGGGCATGACGAAGTATTCGGAATGGCGGTTTGTGGCCGATGTCAACCTTCTGGATTTGAAGAAGCCGCCGCCGCCCGGGACTGCAGCAACGAGTTCTCGATAGAACCGCTGGCCTGGTGCCCGCCGCGCCGGTCTCTCTTTCCGCCAGCGCTTCCCCTGTTGGCCTTCACGCGCTTTCTCTGCAGACTTCTCGCCCCGCCCCCTCACTGGCGCCGCCTTTCAGGCGCAAGGCGCGATCTGCCCAGGCAAGAATGCTCTCGCTCTGGCCAGCTCGGCCGGGGACTTGCACCGCGAAGAGGGTGCCTATGCTGGGCGCACAAGAAAAAGCCGGACCCAGAGGTCCGGCTTTGGCAATTTCCAGATCGCCGGTTTCTTGATTACTTGAATTCGATCGCGCGGGTAGCGGAGCCCCCGAGTGCTGGCGCGCTCGAGTAGACCTTGATGCTGGTCGGTGTTGTCGCCCACACACTGGTGTCGGTCGGATCCAACGGCCCGCCCGGAGCCCTGACCTTGTCGTACGCATAGGCCCCAGTGACATCCACTACCGTCGTGTCGATGACACAGTCGGGAATGGTGGCGGTGCCATTGCACGACGACAGCTGGTTCTTCAACTTGCCGTTGTTGTACACGATGGTCAGCGTCTGGCCTTGCAGCACGCTGTCGGTGCCGGTCACTACCCAGCGCGCCGACGCCGATCCGCCGATCTTCCCGCCGGTGAAGCGCGACTTGGCGATCGCAATGGCCTCGGAGCCTGCCACCGTCACGGTGGTGGTCGCGGTGTTGGCCGACAGCAAGCCGGCCGCGTCCTTGACCTGGTAAGTGAAGCTGAACGTCCCGGTGGAGTTTGGCGTGTAACTGATCACCCCATTGGTGGGAGTGGGCTTGATCCCGAGCCCGTTGGCCGGCCAGGTGACGATGACGGCGTCCTTCACGTCCGTGTTGCCATCCGGGTCGGTGGCATTGGCGATCATGTTGTAGTTGCTCGGCTTGCTTACAACAGCGGCGGTCGCGCCATTGACTGCCACGGGGGCGTCGTTCACCGGTGTGATGTTGATATTGAGCAGCGCCGAGTTCGAGGTCTGGCCGTTCACGGTCACTGTGTAGGCGATGCTGTCCGTGCCATTGGCATTGGGGTTGGGCGTATAGGTCACGCGCCCGTTCGCAACCGAGGCGATCCCCATACGCGGCGCCAGCACATCCACCGTGACGGTGGCCAGGTTGTTGTCCAGCACGTTGCGCAGGTTCATCACCTGCCCATTGAGCAAGACGGTGTCATTTGCCAGCAGGTCGTGGGTGGAACCCTGGCCGACGGCGCACACGGTGGCCGCGGCTTGCGAGCAGTCTTCGAACATGGTGCCGTTGTCGTTGACGGCTACCGGAACGCCCGAAGACACTGCCGCGCCGTGGCTG
>DATNBX010000346.1:0-17153 GCA_035571795.1 Ramlibacter sp. | reverse complement strand
CCGGCCAGCGTGAGCCGCGACGATGCGATGCGATGAGGCAGGCGCTTCATGGCAGGTTGACGCATTGCTCGCTCGAACCGTTCATCCAGTTCTTGCCGCTGACGCCGTTGCCCGGCGCGCCGGCCGAGCCGCAGTCGGTATCGGTCCAGTTGCCGCTGGTCTTGAAGTTGCGCACCTTGAGCGCCGCATTGAGGTAGTAGGGCGGGTTGTTGTAGGTGGCCGTCGTGTTGTTTCGCACCTGCGTGCCGGGGGGCAGGCCCACTTCGGCGCCGACGTCGTTCAGGTTGACCAGGAAGGCCTTGTTCTTCCAGCCGTGCGGGACCGCAACATGGCACCAGGTGCAACGAATGCGGCCGATCTTGTCGGTGTGGAAGGCGTGCAGGTTGCCCTTGCCGCTGTTGTAGAAGCCGCTGGTCTGGTTGCTGACGCTGCCGATGCCGTTGCCGTCCGCGTAGTTGGACGGGTTGTGGCACTTGAAGCACAGGGCATTGGCAGTGAACGAGTTGTTCTTGCCGCTGGCACCCGTGGTCGAGCTCCACTCGCCTTTGAGGATGAAGTTGTTGGTCGATCCGTGCGGCCCCCAGGGGCTGCCGTCCTCGCCACCTACGGGCACCACGTCGGCCGGGCCGGTGTTCGAGCCGTGACAATCGGTGCAATACATCGTCTGCGTGCCGACGTCGGCCACTCCATTCCAGGGGCTGCGCCAGACGCTCGTCGTGTTGCTGGTGATGTTGCGGATCGCCAGGCTGCGGCCGGTGTTGTCCAGCACCGGATGCCAGCCGCGGTGATTGTTGGTGCGGTAGTTGACGCTGTAGGTCTGTCCCGGAGGCGTGCCGGAGAACGCGCCGGAGTCGATGCTGCTGACCTCGCCCTTGTGCGCGAGCGGAGCCTGGAACTCCATGGACTGGTCGCTGAACTTGAGCAGTCCGTTGGTGCCCGACGGCGTGCCCCCGCCGCTGTCGCCGAGATTGGGCGGCGTGTCGTAGGCATAAGTGGAGTGGCACTTCAGGCAGACCTGGTATTCGCGCGTGACCCAGGCGCTGCCGACGGCGGTGCTCGCGCCGACGCCGCCGTCGCCCCGTTTCAGGGTGAAAGTCGGCACCGTGCCGAAAGCGGCCCCGGCATAGGTCGGCTCGACGCCCGTGCCGCCCTTCAGCACGCCCGATGCGATGTTGGTGTGCCCAGCCGCATGGTTATGCGTGCCGGCGGGATCCGGCGTTACCGCACTGGCATTGAACAAGCGGTTCTTGATCACGCGATGGGGGTTGTGGCAGTCGGTGCATTCGACGTGGCGATTGGCCGGAGCGGCCTTGCCGAGCAGGGTTTGCGACTCGACGAAGTCCTTGCCGCGCTGCGTGCCCACGCCCGTTCCGATGTCGTGCACCTCGATGCCGGCCTGCTGGTCGGTGCTCTTGATCGGCATGCGCCGCGCCAGGGCGAAATCGTCCTTGATGTTCGGCACGTTGGCGACGCTGGTCAGCGCACTTTGCGCCAGGCTGGCGTGGCACTGGTAGCAGGTCTCTTCGATCGCGGAATTGCCGCCCGCTTTCGGCACCGCGGCGCTGTCGGTGCCCTCGCGCAGCAGCCGGCGCGCGCCCTGCACGGTGTGCGTGTCGTGGCAGTTCAGGCAGCCGGCGCGCCAGACCGGCAGATTGGCCGGGAACTCGCGCAGCGTGGCGGCGGCGACGGAGAAGATCTCGTCGGCCACCAGCGGATTGGCGTGCGCCGACAGCGCCCAGGTCTGGCCGGCCTTGTCGTGGCACGCCAGGCAGATGATGTCGGCCGATTCCGAGAAGGCCCCACCGGTGGGCGGCTGCTCCTGAAAGCGGTTGACGCGCAGGAACTTGGCCGGACCCTTGGTGGCGTCGGTCTCGCGCAGGTGCGGGTCGTGGCAGGTGGAACATTGCATCTGCCCGGCTTCGAGCGGCAGCCTCGGCTTGACGCCGGTCGATCGCGTGCCGACGGTAGTGCCGTCGGGCGCGCGCAGTTCGCCGTCGCGGGTTGCCAGCGCGGCGTCGTAGGTGAAGGAGATCGGGTGATCGTTGGTCAGGTCCACGCCGAGGTTGCGCGTGAAGCCGGTGGTCGTGCCCGATCCGGCCGCCATGGTGCCGCCGGGCCCGGTGCCGCCCAGCGCGATCGTCTGGTTGGCGTTGCCGCCCAGCACATTGACGCTGCCCAGCGCCATCGTGCCGTCGTGGCACGACAGGCACAGCTTGGAACTGCCGCCGGGCCCGGCGGCGAGTTCGGCGACATTGGCATCGATCGAGCTCGAGGTGTAAGGCGTGTAGGTCGCACCGGAGAGCTTGCGATTCCACAGCGGCGCGGCCGGAATGTTCTCGGCCGAATGCGGCGTGTGGCAGAACACGCAGATCTGCGTCTCGCTGGTCGCTTTCACGGGGCCCGGACCGCTGACCGACAGGTTGTGCTTGGTATTGGAGATGTCGGCGACCTTGGCGGCGCCGACCGGCCGCACCGCGATCAACGCGGACAGCGCAGCCAGCAGGCACACGATCAGCAAGGAGACAAGGCGCGCCATCAGTGGCCTCCCAGGAACTGGAAAACGGCAACCCGGCCGTTGAACATGTCGGCCACGAAGACGCGATTGCGCCCGTCGACCCAGACGCCGGCCGGCAGGTAGAAGCGCCCGGCGTCCCGCCCGGTGCCGCCAAGGGACATCAGCAGCCGGCCCTCGCGGTCGAACACCAGCAGGGTGTCGTGCATCGACTCGACCACGTAGACGTTGCCCTCGTCGTCGGCCGCCACGCCCTTGGGCCGCACCAGGTTGCCCACGTACAGGCCGCGCTCGCCGAACCGCAGGGCCGGGTGGCCTTCGCTGTCGAACCCCTGCACCCGGGCGTTCAGCGCGTCGCAGACGATCAGCATGCCGTCGCTCAGGGCCAGATGCGTCGGGGAGTTCAGTTCGCCCGCCCCCTCGCCGCGGCGGCCCCAGGTCGCCAGCAGCCGGCCGTCGTCGTCGAACACCTTGATGTCGTGGGCCCGGGTATCGGCGACGTAGATCCGCGCGCGCTGCCCATCGCGCACGATGCCGGTCGGCCGATTGAGCACGCCCGCGCCGAAAGCGCCCAGCGGCGCACCGTCGGGGCCGAGCCGGAACACCCGGCCCAGTTCAGCGTCGGCCACCAGCAGTTCGCCGTTGCGGCCGAGCGCGATGCCGATCGGCGCGGCAAAGCGCTCGGTCGCGGTGGCCCGGTCCCACACGTCCAGCTTGCCGCCGGCTTCGTCGAAGACGAACACCGCGTTGCGGCTCACGTCCGTCACGAGCACGCGCCCGGACCCATCGACGACGCCGCTTTGGGGCCGCTGCAGGACCACCGGCTGGTCGGGCTGTTCGGTCAGGCCGGCGACCCAGGCGAACAGCTTGCGCGCGGTGCTGCGTTCGCCGCCCGCGGCGCGGAAGTTGGTTTCGCCCACCAGCTGGCCAAGATAGCGGTAGCGCGGCACCTCCTGGGTCTGGGGCGCCGGAAAGACCCGCGCCGATTCGGCCGGTGTGCCATCCAGCTGCATCACCCGCGGCTCGCCGGCGCAGCCGGCCAGCAGCGCGCCTGCAGCCAGCGGCAGCAGCAGCGCGCGCGCCATTGTCACGGCGCCGCCCCCGGACGTTCCATCGATTGCGGCGCGACCAGCATGACCTGCACGCGCGCGTTCACGCTGTCGGCCACATAGAGGAGATTCCCATCGACCGCCAGCGCCTCGATGCGCCCGAAGCGGCCCGGTCCGCCGCCGGCGCCGCCGGCGCTGGCCAGCAGTTGCGCGCCGCGGAACACCTTGATGCGCTGGTCCATGTCGTCGCCCACGAACACGCGCCCGCTGCGGTCGACCGCCAGGCCGCGCGGTTGCACCAGCTGGTTCTCGCCGATGATTTCGCGCACCTCGCCGGCCGGTCCGAACACGACGACCTGCTGCGCGATCCGGTCCAGCACGTACAGCCCGCGGGGACCGAAGCACATCGCACCGATGCTCTGGAGCTCGGGGCCGCGGCGGCCTGCGAGCAGCCGCAGCGTTCGCCCCAGCGGGTCGAACACCACGACTTGGGCGGTGCCGGCATCGCCCACCAGCAACTCGCGGCGGTCTTCGGGAACCGCGACGGCCACCGGCCGCGGGGCATTGGCCTCGTCGCGCCAGCGCCGCACGATCCGCCCGCGCACGTCGTACTGCACCACCATGTGCTCGGCCGGCAGGGCGACCCAGGCGCTGAAGTCGTTGCCCAGCTGCATCGATGCGCCCTGTTCGGCGCCGCCGCCGGTGAACTGCGCGAACGCGGCCATCGTGTCGCGGCCGCGGTCGACCCGCCAGAGCGTGCGCGCTGCCGCATCGGCCACCAGCAGCACGTCGCCTTGTGCGGCCACGCCCACTGGCTGCAGGAAGTTCAGGCGTGCGCCGGACGGGCGCGTCGCTTGCGGCGGCAGCTGCGGGTCGGTCCGCCAGCCGCCGGTGATGCTGAGCCAGGGCGTGAGCACGGAACTGGTTGCCGTGCCGGCGGCCGCGCCGGGCGCTTCCGGTCTGGCCTGTGGCAGGTCGTCGGCAGCGCAGCCGCCCAGGCCCAGCGCGAGGCCGGTGCCGCCGAATGCGAGCGCGCGTCGGCGCATGGAGGGCGTCACCATTTTCCGGGACCTTTCGTTTCACTGGACCCGCGGATGCCCGGCTCGATCCCCGGTTTGCCGGAGTGGCACAGGTCGCAGCGGTCGGCGGCCCACGCGACCTGGCCGTTGTGGCACATGCCGCAGAACTTTCCGTCGATGATGTCCTTCATCAGCACGAGGTTGGCGCCGGCGCGCATCTTGAAGCCCAGCTCCGAATGGCACACCTTGCAGCGATAGCGGATGCGGTGGAACCAGTGCGGAAACACCACCGGGCGGACGCCTTCCTTCATCGAGTTGCGGTCGATCACGACGTCGCCGTACTCGCCGTGGGCCGGCCCCGCAAGAGCAAGGCACAGCAGCAACGCCGCACCCTCCAGCCTCATGAGCGAGGCCCCTCGCGTACCAGCGCCTTGCCCCATTCGATGTGCTCGGGACTGCCGCGGGCGACGCTGTGGCAGCGGGCGCACTCGGTCAGCGGGAACGCGACCGCGCCGTGGCACAGCCCGCATTTTTCGCCCTGCAGGATCAGGAACATGTTGATCTTGGTCGTGCCGGCGGTCTGCGCGAACAACTGGTCGTGGCAGTTGGAGCAATCGAGCCAGGCAGTGTGCTGGCGATGCGGAAACAGCACCAGCGGCATTTCGCCGGTGTTCCTGAGCAGCACCTCGGTCGTGCGCAGCTTGACGATCGTCTCGGGCTGGATGTTGGTGCGGGGCTGGATGTGCCCCCGGTCGAGCGCCTGCATCCACCGCACCTGGTTGCCGGCCGTATCGGGCGGCAAGCCGGCGAACGCCTCGCGCGGCTCCTGCAGGATACCGATGGCCGGGCCGTTCGGGTCGTGCACCCCGTCGGTGGCAATCCCCAGCCACTGCGCGGTCGCGGCCAGCGCGAACGCCGACAGCAGCGCCAGCAGCAGCGCCAGTGCCAGCCGCACTTTCCCATGGGTGCGCTGCGGCGCGGCCATGCGGCCCGTGATATCGCATTGCCGGCCGTTCGCGCACATCGTCATCCCGGGATGTAGACGCCGGCGCCGCGAATGGCCTTGACCAGTTCACGCGTGGACTGTTCCAGCGTCCTCACCGCCGCCTCGTGATCGCGCCGCGCGGCCTCCTGCTCCGCCTGGGCACGCAACCGGGCCGACGCCGCCATCGACTGGTCGACCATGGCGTCGACGCCGCCGGTGCCGCGCTTGTCCTTGAGCAGCACCTGCACCAGCATGCGATGCGTGTCGTTGCGGTCGATCTCGTAGAGGTATTCCTCCGACTTGTTGGCGAAGTTCAGCGAACGCACGACCGTGTCGCCGCCACGCAGCGTGCCGATCGCCGCCTTGACCGTGAGGTAGGCCTGATCGAGCGTGCGGCGGGCATCGGCCAGCCGGCCGCCGCGGGCCAGTTCGCCGGCTTCGGCCATGAGCGACTCGACGCGGCGCGACAGTTCGCCGGCCGTGGCGCCGGCGCTCTTTTCCGCGGCAATGCGTTTCTGCGCTTCCAGCAGGGCGCGGGTGGACTCCATCCGCGCGTCGAAGTCGGCGCGTTCCTTGCCCTTCACGACCTGTTCGGGCGCGGCCAGGCGCACGCCCTCGAACATCGCGCGCGACGCGTCGTCGAGCAGCTTGGCGGCGGCCTCGAGCTGGCCGGCCCGCAGCGCCTCGCCGGCCTGGCGGTGCAGGTCGCGCGCGCGGTTGCGCTGCGACTGCGCCGCGGCGACACCGCTCGAGTCGATCTGCTTGGCGCCGGAAGAGCTTTCGATCAGCGTCGAGGTCGAGGCGAGCTTGCGCTCGAGCTGCTCGCGATCGGCAGGGACGCGATTCTGCGCTGACGCGGCGGCGGTGCAAAGGCACAGCCCGAGTACGGCGCCGCGCAGCCATGTGTGGGATAGAAGGATCATCGTTGGGTCTCGGACTGCATTGTTTGGGGTACCACGAGCCCGGCCGCCTGCAGCGCCCGGCGCAGCGAATCGGTGCCGTCCACGACACTCTTGATCGCTGCCAGCGGATCGGTGCCGACCAGGGCCTCGCCGCGCTCGCGCTGCTCGCGCGCCTGGGCGACGTAACGCTCGACCAGCACCAGCGCCTCGGCAGTGGGCCGGAATTCGAGCATCGCCAGGGGCACCAGCCGCTCGAAACTGCGGTGGTGCGCGAGCTCGAAGTCGAATTCCTCGCGGCGGTTCGCGAAGCGGCGGTCGTACACGATGGTCTGGCCGGTCAGGCGTGCCGACGCGTCCTTCAGCAGCAATACCAGTGCGCGGTCGAGCTGCTTGTTGGCCTCGATGTACTTGTTGGCGCGCGCCAGCACGAGCGCCTGCTCCACCAGAATGTTCGCGTCCGCCCGTGTCTGCGCCGTGGACTCCTCCAGCTGGGCGTTGGGCAGCGGCAGCGCGATCAGTGCGGTGCGCTGCAGGGCCGCGACACTGTCTTCGAGCTGCGCAAACCGGGCGCGTTCGCCGGCTTGCTGCGAGCCGGGGTCCGGCACCAGTTGCTGGGCCTTGCTGATTTCCCAGATCGCCTCGTTCAGCAGTGCATCCGCGCCCCGCAGCTGGCCGCCCGTGGACAGCGCGCGTGCGTGCGCCACCAGCTCGCGCGCGTTCGTGAAGTGCCGGTGCGCCTGCTCGTTCTTGCTGGTCAGGACGCGGGCTGCCACCGGCGACTGGTTGAGCATCTTGTCGAACATCTTCAGCTTTTGCTGGACGATCTGCGCCGAAACCGGCGGGCGTTCGGCCGGCGGCTTGGGATCGGCGGGCTGGGCCAGGCTGGCCTGCGCCAGCTGCGACAGCGTGATGGCGAGGGCGGCTTTCCGGCACCAGGCGGAAACGTGAGTCATGGATTTCCTCTTTCCTTGGCTGGCCGCTACTTCGGCGCTGCCGCTTCGGTCTGGCCCGGGGCCGCCCCCGCCGTCGCGGTGGCCTTCGCCTTGGAGTGGCACAGGCGGCATTCGGAGACCGGGAAGGCGACCTTGCCGTGGCAGACGCCGCAGGCCTGTCCCAGCAGGATGCCGGCCATGCTGATCTGGTTCGCGCCTTTTTGCGGCTTGAAGATCGCCGGATGGCAATTCGAGCAATCGAGCCACTCGGTATGCGCCTTGTGCGGATAGACCACGTCGGGCATCGAGCCCTTGACCTCGCGCACGATGTTCAGGTCCATCACCGCCGGCACCGCCTTCGGATCGAGCCGGTCGGCGCGCGGGTTGATCTTGCCGTCACGCAGCGACTTGACCCAGTCGACGCGGTTGCCGGCGTTGCTGCGCGCCAGGTCGTTGAAGGCCGCGAGCGGCGCCTGCAGCGCGACCGTGCCGTCGTTGCCCGGATCGTGGATCTGGTCTTCGGTAGGTGGACGGTTGCGCTGGCCGGGACGCAGCAGCCGGTTGAACGCGTTGACGTTGGCCGCCGCTGCGCCAGCCGGTGCCACGGCAGCTGTGACCGTTGGCGCCGCAGCCGCCGCCGGTGCCGGGGCCGGAGCGGGCGTTGCCGCCGGTGCCGGTGCCGGCGCGGCCGCCGTGGTGGCGCCGGTGTCGGCCGCGCGCGGACGCGCCGCTGGTGCGGCGGCGGCGACGGCCGGCGCGGCAACGCTTGGCGCAGCCGGCTTCGGCGCTGCCGCCGTGGCGGACCCTGCCGGCCCGCCCGACTGATACATCATGTAGAGCACGGCGCCGACGAGCTGTTCTTCGGTCAGCGTTGCGTTGCCGCCCTTGGGCGGCATTGAGCCCTTGCCGGCCCGTGCGTTGGCAACCAGCGCCGTCAGGCCGGGCGCGATGCGCGGCTTCCATGCGGCAACGTCGCCCAGCTTCGGCGCGCCCAGCACACCGGCGGCGTGGCAGGCGACGCAGACGGAGTCGTAGACCGCCTTGCCGCCCATCGCGTCGACGGCCGCCTGGTTTCCCGGGTCGACCGCTGCCTTGACAGTGGCTGCGGCGGGTGCGTTCGCCGCCTTGCCCGCCGGCGTAGTTGCAGCGGGTGCGGCCGCCGACTTGGCCGCCGGCGCTGCCGCCGCCTTGCCGCCGCCTCCCGGAAAGCCGCCGGACTGTCCGACCATATAGCTGATCGCGTTGCCCAGTTGATCGTCGGTCAGCGCCGCGTTTCCGCCCTTGGGCGGCATCGAGCCCTTGCCGGCTCGCGCGCTGCTCACCAATGCCGCAAGTCCGTTGGCTGCGCGCGGCCGCCATGCAGCGGCATCGCCGAGCTTCGGTGCGTTGAGCACGCCGGTGCCATGACAAGCGATGCAGCCGCCTTCGAACACGGCCTTGCCCGCAGCCAAGTCCTCGGCCGCCCAGGCACCGCCCGCCACCCATCCGATCGCCGCCGCCAGGAGCGCGGCCCACCCGCGTCTTCTCATGGCCGTTTCTCCTTCGCGGCCCCGGCGGGCACGACCAGGGAATTGATCGTGCTCTCGTGCACCTGCGTCGGCGTGCCGGGCCTGGCCGAATGGCACATGTTGCAGTTCTCGACGTTCCACGCCACCTCGCCGTTGTGGCAGGCACCGCAGAACTGGCCGTCGATCACCTTGACCATGTTGATCTCGTTGCCGCCGGCCTTGAACTTGAAGCCCAGGTCGGCATGGCACACCTTGCAGCGATAGCGGATGCGGTGGAACCAGTGCGGGAAGACCACCGGCCGCATGCCCGCGGCGTCCGAATAGTTGTTGATGACCACGTCGCCGTACTCGGCGCGCGCGTCGGTCGCGGCAACCGCCAGTACCGCCGCGCTCGCCAACAGCGCCAATCCCGGCCCCCATCTGGGGCGCAATGAGCTCCATGTGGACTTTTCGAACATCTTGTCCTCGTCGTTCCTGCCGGTTGCCTGCGTCCCCGAGCTAATCGCCGAAGGTCCGCTGCACCCGAAACATCAAAAAATTGCGCCGTTTGCCATCGACCTCGGAAAGGCGAAACAACAGCTGGGTCTCGAGCCGGCCGATCAGCCAGTCGAGACGGTTTTCCCACAGCCGAGTCTCACGATCGGGAATCGTGGCGAAAGTACCCGGTTGTTTGAGCACATCCTGGGCCAGCTTTAGGCGGGAAGTGAACCGCAGCCGCGGCACTCCGAACACCCGCTGCTGCCGGTAGGTGATCTCGCCGCTGGCGCCGGTGGTGGTGGTGCGCTCGCCCACCAGCAGCCCAAGGCCGGCCGGCTGCAGCAGGTCGCCGGCGCGCTGCGTAACACGTTGCAAGGTGAGGTCGCCGCCGAGCGAACGGTTGCGGTCGAACTCGAAATTTCCGGAAAGCTGGAAATTGAATAACTGAAAACGGGCATGGCCGCCGCCGAGCTCGATTGAATCGTTGTAAGAGGCGCGTGCGTAGGCGCTGCGGTTGTCGCCGTTGGCGCTCCACGTCGCTCCGATGGTGTTGAGCAATGTGCGCACCGAGTCCTGCACCGCCGGATCGGGATGGCTGCTGTGGTTCTGGGTCGCGGCCAGCGTCTGGCCGCCGTTGAGCACCAGCACCGACTGTGAAGTGATGGGCCAGGACCGGCTGAGCGTGTGGCCGAGCTGCGCGTTCAGTGTGGTCTGCGTTTCACTGCCGGGCGATGGGTCGATCGCACCGGCGCTGCTCGTACTGGAGCTGCTGGTCGAAGGGCCGCTGGTGGTGGAGCCACCGACGGTCCCGCTGGTGAACCAGTCGTAGCGCAGCCCCTTGAACTCCACCGTATCGCTTTGCCAGCTGGCGCCCACGGACCCGCCGAACCCGCGCGCGGCCGTTCCGTTGCTGTCGGTCGTGGTCGCGGTGGCATTGGCCGTGAACCGGGCGTTTCGGTTCAGCTCGTAATTCGCGCCGAGCGTGAGACTCAGAGTGTCCAGGCCGTTATCCGCAAAGGCATCGCGCAAGGTCAGGCCGCGCACTGAGCCAGTGAGCGTCAGCTTGGAACCGTCGGGGTGCCACAGGCCGATGCTGGACCACTGGAGCACCGACAGGTCGCTGGGCGCCGTGACCACGTTCTCCTGCGTCTGCGTCCAGTTGACCGTGGTGTTGACCGAGGCCCCGTTGGACGGCGCGTACTGGTGGCGGGCGACCAGGCTGCGAAATTCCGTCCGCTCCTCGGTCGTGAACCGCCGCGCCTGGCTTTGCGACAGTCCCAGCGAAAGATCGTTGTGCTTCCATTGGGTGGTGAAGTCCGCCATGAGCGTGTCCTGCACATCGCGAAAGCCCGTGCCGGACTGCTGGCGCCGCTCGAAGCTGCCGCTGACCGTATAGGCGCCGTTGACCGGCTGGTAGCGCTGCGAAACGCCCACGGTCTGGGTGCGGAAATCAAGCGACGACGCGAGCGCACTGTCGACGCGGCTGTCGGTGCGTTCGACATGGACCTCGAACGGGAAGCGGCTCCTGGGAAACAGGTCGAGGCGCGCGTTGCCGGTGATGAACCGGTCCTTCGACGCGAGCTGGTCCTGGGTTGCGAAGGGCGACTGGGATGTCAGGTCCTCGCCGCCGCCACGCGACTTGCCCGCCGTGACCGCCAGCGTGCCGCTCACTGTGGCGAACCACGGCTGGTAGATGTAGCTTCTGGCGCTCAGGCTGGTGGTGATGAGCTGCGACAGCGAATTGGTCTCGCCGGAGGCGCTGGAAGCGCGCAGGTCGTAGGAAACCAGGCCGGAGACCGAGATCGGCGCGCCGCGCCAGTTCAGCCCCAGTCCGGAAGCGGCGGCGTCAGCCGGCGCGGCCGGCGCGGCGGGCTCTGCGGGAGCTGCGGCGGCATCCGGCGGCATGCCGACCTGCCCCCTTGCTGCGCCGACTGCGGCCAGGCATGCCAGCAGCGTGAGCCAGGATCGGCTTGCGCTCTGCATTCACCCCCCGGGGCCGGCCGCCTATCGCGGCGCGGCGCCTGCGCCCGATGTGGCCGCGGTGGACAGCGGCAGGAACCGTGAATCGTCGAGCTTGACCGGCGTATCGTGCCGCAGCTTGGCCAGCAGCGCCGTCCAGGCTTGCTCGCCCTGCTCGCGCGCCCACAGGTCGCGAGCCCGGTCGCGAACGGCATCCAGCGAATTGAGCCTGGGCGCCTTGCGGTCTTCCAGGCGGAACACCGCCACGCCTTCGAGCAGGACGACCGCGTCGCTGATCTGGCCCGGCTTGAGCTTGTCGACGGCCTGTTGCGCCGGTTCGGGCAGCACGCCGTGATGCACGTAGCCCAGGTCGCCACCGCGCCCGGCCGACTCGTCGCCGGAGTGCAACTGGGCCAGCTGCTTGAAGTCGGCGCCAGCGTTCAACCGCTTGACGATGGCTGCCCCTTCACTCCGCGCACCGTCCCACTTGGCCTGGGGTGCCGACGGTTCGACCTTCAGCAGGATCATTCCGAGGTGCACCTGCTCGGGTGCCGTGAACTTGTCCTTGTTTGCTTCCCAATACTGCTCGAGCTGGCGCTGGGTCGGCTGCCCGGGGGTCTTCACCTGCCGGGTGAGTTGCTCGAGCAGGCTGTCGCGCTCCAGCTTCGCCTTCAGGCCCGGCAACAAGCGCGCGCGGTTGCTGTTCCATTGCTCGCTGCCGCGATAGCGCTCCTCATAGCCGTCGAGCGTCTGCTTGACCGCCGCGCCGTCCGGCTGAAGCCGGCGCCGCTTCGCTTCCTTGGCCAGCAGGATCTCGTCGACCAGCGCCTGCCCCACCTCACGCTGCAGCGCCGCGACCACGTTCTCGGGCGGCTTGCCGTGGAAGAACTTGCTGCGCGCGGCCTGCGCAAAGGCAGTGTCGAATTCCTGGTGCGAGATCACGGTGTCCCCGACCTTCGCGAAAGGCGCAGGTGGCGCCGCCGGCGCGGCGGACTCGGCCGAGGCCGCGCCGGCCTGCGCCGCGAACGCCGCGGCACAGGCCGCCGCAAGCAGGAAACCGATCCAGGGGCTGCTGCGCCCGCTGCGGGCCAGGCGGTCGTCCGGGCGTTGATCTTCAGTCACGGCGGTACCTCTTGCCTTGCTGGAAAAAAACGGGGCACGAATGCCCCGGGAACTGACGCTTGCCGCGAGCCGCCTGTCGGGCCGGCTCATCGGGCGGTTACTTCACGTGACACGACAGGCACACCGCACTGCCGGCGTTGGAGATGCGCAGGAAGGTCGAGTTGGTCGAGTTGTGCGGGTCATGACAGCTGGCGCACTCGACGAAAGGCTCGGAGTCGGTCTGGCCGGTGTAGCCGGTAGCAGGAGCGCGCGTGTAGAGCATCATGTCGGTCTTCTGGCGCGTGTTGTTCGGCGTGCCTTCGGTGTCGACCCACCACACACGCGTCGTTCCGATGACCTGGGTCGCCGGCCGCTTGAAGTCGACGTCGCGGGTGGCCGCCGTCGGCGCGGTCGCGGTGATGCCGCCGCCGCCGTACTGGATGCCGATCGGGTGGTCGTTGCGCAAGTCTTGACCGATGTTGGTGATCAGCCCGGCGCTGATCTTTCCTGCGGTCTGGTTGGCACCGGTCCAGGCGCCGGCCTGCCAGGCCGCGTCGCCCGTGGTGCCCGACCCCGGCGCGTTGATGACGGCGCTCATGGAGGTCACGCCGTCATGGCAGGACAGGCAGGCGATCGACACCGAACCGACCGGCGCGACCCGGCCGTCCAGCGTCGAGGTGCCCAGGCTGTCGTAAGTCTGAAAGGAGGTGGGCGCCGGCAGCGTGCGGTTCCAAAGCGGCACCGCGGCACTGGTATCCGCACCGTGCGGCGTGTGGCAGAACACGCAGATCTCGGCCGTGCCGCTGAACTTGTTCACACCGGTCCCGGTGCTGCCCAGGTTGTGTTTCGAATTGGCAATCTGCGCACCCGCGGGCAGGCTCGTCGCCACCCCGATCAGCCCCACCGCGAGGACGGCCAGTGCAGAGGCCAAGCCCCTGCGGATCGCACCGCCCCGATCAACCCAATGTTCCCAGCCCATGCACTTGTCTCCTCGAAGTTAAAGAACCGTTTCCCGCGAACCCCCGCACGGGTGTCTTCAACGCACGTTATGTGCCAGCGCCCTGTAAGGGCTTTGGCGGGGCAAAGCAGCCTCTGCGGTTGATCTGCATCAATTCGGCGGGGCGGTGCTTCCCGGATTCAGGAATCCGCACGACCGGTTTTCCCGAAGCAGGTAACAGGCGAGCCCCGCTAACGCGGTGCCGAAGCGGGCGAAGCGGCCGGGCGCTGGGCGGCGCTGACGGCGGCGGGACGTTGCTGCGCCGCGCCGGGTGCCTGGCCATAGGCGGCCGTGGCCGGCAATTGCGCCGGACGGAACACCTCCACCTTGCGGAAGAACTGGTCGACCATGTAGACGCGGCCATCCAGGTCCACCGCGATGCCCGAGGGCAGCATGAATTTCGCCGGCGCGTCGGTGTTGCTGCGGGACCCGACGTCCAGCAGCAGCACCCCGTCCGGATTGAAGATCTGGAAGTTGCCGAAGGCGGTGTCGACCACGTAGATGTTGCCCTGCGTGTCGGCGGCGATTTCCTTGGGCCGGGAGAACTGTCCGCTCTGGCGTCCGATGGTGCCGAAGGTCTTGACGAACTTGCCGTCGGCGTCGAAGACCTGGATCCGGAAATTGCCGCCGTCCACCACGTACAGCAGGCCATCGGCACCGACGACGGCATCGCGCGGCAGGTTGAACTCGCCCGGGCCTTCGCCGCGCTTGCCGATCTCGAACAGCACCCTGCCGCTGTCCAGATCGAGCGCGCGCACCCGGTGGTCCTCGCTGTCGACGCCGCCGGCGTCGACGACGTAAAGCCGGCGGCGCGCCGGGTCCACGGCCAAGCCGACCGGCCGGCTCCATTTCAGGTTCTGCCCCATCATGCGCAGGAACTTGCCGTCGGCGTCATAGACATGGACTCGCTTGAGCGTGCCGTCCAGGACGTACAGGTTGCCTTGCGGGTCGATGTCCATGCCGAACGGCATGCGCAGCGACCCGGGATCCTCCAGGCCGATGCGGGTGTAGCGCCTGGCGTTCAGGTCGAACAGGGCAACGTAGCGGCCGACCGTGTCGCCGACATAGACGCGGCCGTTGCGCACTGCTACGCCATAGGGCTTGGCCATGCCTTCGCCGGTGCGCACCTCGCCCGTGACCATGCGGCGCAGCGAGCCGTCCTTGTCGTCGGCCACCACGTCGGCGCTGCTGTGGAGCGTGCGTTCCCAGATGATCCGCGCGGTTTCGGGCGGCGGCGGAAAGACCGGCACTTCAAAGGGCTTGCCGACCTGCGCCGGCGGCGCCTGCGCGCAGCCGGCGGCGAACAGCATCGCCGCAATTCCCATTGCTGCACATGCGAATTGCGCTTTCGAGAATCTGGCCTTCATTTGTTACTGCTACTCCGGCTCGGCGCCGGCCACTCCAGCCAGCGAGAAAGTTTGAAACGCAAGGGCCATGCCATGAATCGCCTGGCATGGCATCGAAGTTGCAAAAGGAGGTGATTGCCTGGAGTTCGAATGTTCAGTGGTTCGCGATCGTCGCCGTTGGCCCGGCCCTGGCTGGGTGCCTTCCTGTTGTTGTGGTCGAGCTGGCTCGCCGTACCGGCGCATGCCGGCGACCGCAGCGCGGCCGCTCCCCAGCAGACCCCGGCGGCGCTGTATCACAACTACTGTTCAGTCTGTCACGGCGACAACGGTGACGGCCAAAGCCGCGCAAGCGGCAGCCTCAAACCGCCGCCGCGCGACTTCACGACGCCGCAGGCCATGCAGGAGCTGACACGCGAGCGGATGCTCGCGGCCGTCAAGGGCGGCGTGCCCGGCACGGCCATGATGGCGTGGAAGACTCAGCTGAACGACGCGCAGATCGCCAGCGTGGTCGACTACGTGCGCGATACCTTCATGCGCGCCAGTGTCGCGGCCGATGCCAGCCGGGGCCGCCAAATCTACGCCAGGACCTGTTCGGTGTGCCACGGCGACCGCGGCGCCGGATCCATGTGGGCGAGCGCGAACCTGCGGCCCGCGCCGCGCGACTTTTCGGCGCCGCAAGCGCGCACGGAACTGACGCGCGAGCGAATGCTTGCCTCGGTGGCGGGCGGCCGTCCCGGCACCGCGATGTCCGGCTATGGCGGGAAATTCAGTGCCGAGGACATCGCGGCGGTGGTCGACTACATCCGCGGCGCGTTCATGCGCGTCGACGCCACTGCGGGTATTTCGGGCACCCACGCGCGCGGCGTGACCCCGCCGGCCGCGCAGAACCCCCTGGCCGGACCGGCGCCGGCCAAGGAGCCGGTGGCGATTGCCAATATGAAGCTGCCGCTGCCGCAGGGCCTGCGCGGCGATGCGGCGGCGGGCCGCAAGTTCTACGACGCCAACTGCGCCACCTGCCATGGGGTGAAAGGCGACGGCCAGGGCCCGCGTGCCTATTTCATCAATCCGAAACCGCGCATCTTCACCAGCGCCGAATCGCGCGCGCTGCTGAACCGGCCGGCCATCTATGCCGGCGTCTCGGCCGGCAAGCGCGGATCCGAGATGCCTGCCTGGGACAAGGTGCTGTCGCCGCAGGAGATCGCCAACGTCTCCGAATATGTGTTCCGTTCCTTCATCCAGCCCGCAGCCGTTGCCGATGTGGCCAAGCGTCCCTGAGCGGCTGGACCGGCTGCGGCTGGCGGCGACTGTGCTTGCGCTGGCGGGCGCGGCGTCCCTGAGCGGCTGCGGCGGCCAGCCGCCGCCCTCGATCGCGGCAATTGCCGCCCAGGCGCCGCCGCCGGCGGCGGTGCGCGCGCCGGCGAGCGCCGAAACTCTCGAGCTCGGGCGCAAGGTCTATAACTTCCGCTGCTATTTCTGCCATGGCTATTCGGGCGATGCGCGCACACTGGCCGCCACTTACCTCAGCCCCAAGCCGCGCGATTTCACGGCGACGCCGCCGGCCGCGCTACCGCGCGAGGCGATGCTGGCGGCGGTGCGCGACGGCCGCAGCGCAACGGCGATGAAGGGGTTCATCGGGATCATCACGCCAGCTGAAATGGAGGCCGTGACCGATTTCGTGCGCCACGAATTCATGGAGCAACGCGCGCCAAACACGCGCTACCACACGGCCGAAAACGGTTGGCCCGACCACGAGCGCAACCGGATTGCATTTCCATTCGCCCGCGGCGAGATCGCGATCGATACGCCCTGGGAGCGGCTGGACGGCGAGCAGCAGCGCGGCAAGCGCCTGTTCCTGAGCGCCTGCATCACCTGTCACGACCACGGCCGGGTCAACGAAGCCGGCGCGGTGTGGGAATCGCGGGCGATCTCCTATCCGCGCGACGCGTACTGCACCAGCTGCCACCAGGACACTCCGCGTTCAGCTCCCCAGGGAGCGGCACACCCGCAGCGCCCGGCCACGCACACGTTTTCTGCAGCCGACGGCAGCGTGCCGGTACGCTCGCCGAAACATGACGACACCACCCGCGTGGCCGATGCCTACCTGGTC
Source organism: Ramlibacter sp. (assembly GCA_035571795.1). GTDB lineage: Bacteria > Pseudomonadota > Gammaproteobacteria > Burkholderiales > Burkholderiaceae_C > Ramlibacter. The sequence goes on along the minus strand of DATNBX010000346.1, from coordinate 259 downwards.
CACGACCAGCGCCCGGCGCTGCGCAATCCGACCGCCCTCGAGTCGCGCGGCGAGAACCTGTTCCAGAAGAACTGCGCCTTTTGCCATGCGGCCGACGGCACGTCCAAAGGGTGGATCGGCAGCTTCCTTCAACCCCACCCGCGCAACTTGACGAGCAACGAGGAAATGCGGGGCATGACCCGGGAGCGCCTGGCCCGGTCGATCGCCGACGGGTTGCCGGGAACCTCGATGCCGGCGTGGAAACAGGTGCTGGAGCAAC
>DATNBX010000345.1:0-22209 GCA_035571795.1 Ramlibacter sp. | reverse complement strand
GGGCCGGCGCCGGTGAACGGAATATGCGTCATCTTCACGCCGGCGTTTTGCGCCAGGATTTCCATCGGCACGTGCATGGTGCCGTAATTGCCGGAAGAGCCGTAGTTGATCGCGCCGGGCCGTTTCTTCGCATCGTCGACGAAATCCTTCACCGTCTTCCATGGCGCATCGGCGCGCACCGCAAGCACGGTCGGATCGGCGGTGAAGCGGGCGATGGGCCGCAGCGAATTGAGCGCGTACATCTGCTGGCGGCCGAGCACCACGTCGGCCTCCGGCAGTACCGTGAGCGACGAGAGCGACATCAGCACGGTGTAGCCATCCGGCGGCGCCTTGGCCGCGTAGGCCATACCCACTCCGCCGCCCGCTCCGGCCTTGTTCTCGACGATCACCGGCTGGCCAAGATCGCGCGACATCGCCTCGGCCACCGGCCGCGCGACGATGTCGGCCAGTCCGCCCGGCGGGAACGGCACCACCATCGTGATCGGTTTTCCCGGATAGGCACCCTGGGCGCCCGCCAGTGCGGCGTTGAGCAGCAGAGCAGCGGCGATGAGGAGGCGGCGATGCATGAGGTATCTCCCGCGTGGTAGGCACAAGAGCTGGTTAGCATGCTAGATTGGCTGCCTCGCCGCACAGAGAGTTTTCCCCATGAAGATCGCTGCCTACATCCACCACGACGAGCCGGCCGTGGGCGTCGTTTCCGAAGACCTGAAACAGGTGCGCCCGATCGAGCTCGCGGCACGCCAGCGCATGCTCGGCGCCTTGCCCGTGATTGAGGCGCTGGCGCGTGGCGAAGCGCTGCCGCCGCTGGGCGCTGCGTTGCCGCTCGAGGGGGTGCGGCTTACGGCTCCGCTGCCGCGTCCGCGCCGCAATATCTTCTGCGTAGGAAAGAACTACCACGCGCACGCCAAGGAGTTCGCGGGCAGCGGCTTCGACAGCAGCGCCAAAGCGGGTGGCGACATACCCGAGGTGCCCATCTACTTCAGCAAGGTGCCCGAGTCGGTGATCGGCCCCGGCGAGCCGATCCGGATCGACCCGCAAATTTCGGCGGCCATCGACTACGAAGCCGAGCTGGCCGTCGTGATCGGGCGCGGCGGCAAGGGCATCAAGGCGGCCGATGCGATCAAGCATGTCTGGGGTTACACGATCGTCAACGACGTGACCGCGCGTGACTGGCAAAGCCGCCACCTGCAGTGGCACCTCGGAAAGTCGTTCGACACTTTCTGCCCGATGGGCCCATGGCTGGTCAGCGCCGACGAATGCGACGGCACCCGCACTGGCGTGCGCTGCTGGGTCAACGGCGAAGAGCGGCAGAACGCTTCGACCACCGACCTGATCTTCGGCATTCCGGCGCTGATAGAAACCTTGTCGGCCGGGATCACGCTGTACCCCGGCGATGTGATCGCCACCGGCACGCCGGTCGGCGTGGGGATCGGATTCAAGCCGCCGAAATACCTGAAGGCCGGCGATACGGTGCGGATCGAAATCGACGGGATCGGAGTGCTGGAAAATCCGGTGCGCTAGACAACCAGCGGCGGCTCCGCCATCGCCTCGATCTGCTCCTCCAGCATCTGCACCTGCCCCTGCCAGTAGTCGCTGCTGCCGAACCAGGGAAAGTTGATCGGGAAGATCGGGTCGTCCCAGCGCCGCGCCAGCCAGGCGCTGTAGTGGATCAGGCGCAAGGTGCGTAGCGGCTCGATCAGCGCCAGCTCGGCGCGATCGAATTCCCGCAGCAATTCGTAGCCATCGACCAGCGGCCCGAGTTGCCGCTGGCGCTGCGTGCGCTCGCCCGACAGCAGCATCCAGAAATCCTGCACCGCCGGGCCGGTGCGTGCGTCGTCGAAGTCCACGAAATGCGGCCCTTGATCGGGCGTCCAGAGAATGTTGCCCGGGTGGCAGTCGCCATGCGTGCGGATCATCGCGATGGCCGTCTCCGGCCGGCTGCCCAGCGCGGTGTCCTCGATCATGGCCAGCGCTTCGTTGCAGCGGCGCTCCCACGCCCCCTGGACGTCGAGCGGAATCTTGTGGTGCTGCAGCAGCCAGTCGCGCGGCTCGGCGCCGAAACTGCGCAGGTCCAGCGCTGGCCGCATCGAGAACGGCCGGCTGGCTCCGACCATGTGGATGCGCGCCAGGAAGCGGCCGATCCATTCCAGCACCTGCGCGTCATCGAGTTCAGGGGCGCGGCCGCCGCGGCGAGGGCTGACGCTGAAGGCGAAGCCGCTGTGCTCGTGCAGGGTGCTGCCGTTCAGCACCAGCGGCGCCACCGCCGGCACTTCGGCCGCGGCGAGCTCGGCCGAAAAGGCGTGTTCTTCCAGGATTTGCGCCTCGCTCCAGCGGCCCGGGCGGTAGAACTTGGCGACGACGGCGGTGTGGCCTTCCACCGGCTCCTCCAGATACGCCTGGTAGACGCGGTTCTCGTAGGAACTCAGCGCCATCAGGCGGCCGTCGCCGCGCAGGCCGACGCGCTCCAGCGCGTCCAGGACTACATCCGGTCCAAGTACCTCATACGGGTGAGACGACATGCTCCATTGTCGCTGCCGCGCGCTCCTCGGCCGCGCCGGCCTCGCCCAACCGCTTGAACGGAAGCGACTGCTTGACCAGCATGACGCTGCATGGCGCATCCATCGCCACGCGAACCGGCACCGTGGCAACGAGGCGCTGCATCTTCAGGCCGTGGGTGGCGGCACCCAGGATCATCAGGGTGGCGCGGTTGCTGCGCGCGTACTCGAGCAGTGCCTCGGCCGTGTCGCGCGCCTCCAGCACGTGGAACGACACCTGCCGATTCTCGAGGTCGAGGCCTTGCGCCCACTGGCGCAGGCGATCCAGCTGCCAGCGATGGACCTGGACCTCACTGGCGTCGTCGCTGGTGGGATCGGTGTCGCCCGGCGCAATCACCGTCACGCAAGCCAGCCGCGCGCCGGGCCGGATGCCCAGCGAACGGCTGGCCGCCCGCCGCAGCGAATAGAGCGTGGCATCACTGACGTCCTTCCATGGCACGGCCACCAGCACGATGGGCACCTGTTCCACCTGCGCGCTGGGCAACGGGCTCGGGTGATAGTGCATGCCGGCGGCCTTGAACCAGCGCTTGGCGTGGACGCGCCAGGAAGTGCGGCGCGTCTTTTCGCCGCGCGCGCCGACCTCCACCATCGCGGGGTAGGTGAGGTCGAAGGCGAGGTGCGCGGCCGAGGCATAACGCTCGTCCGCTACGGGCTCGAGACAGCGCAGGATGATCTCCTGCAGCCAGGCGGGCGTCGCAGGTTCCAGCAGGCGCGGCGGCGGCGGCTCCATCCACATGCGCTGTCGCAGGCCCCCTTTGGTTCGCGGCTCGCCGAAGGGCAGTTCGCCGGTGGCCAGTTCGTACAGCATCACGCCGATGGCGAAAACGTCGCTGCGGACGTCGCCGCGCACGCCGACCACCTGCTCGGGTGCGATCCACGGCGGCGAGCCGATGGCCACACGCATTTCCTCTGCCAGCAGATCGGGGTAGTGGGCATGCCAGCTCAAGCCGAAATCGATCAGTACCGCGCTGCCGTCCGGCCGGATCAATACGTTCTCGGGCTTGAGGTCCAGATGCACTGCCTCCTGCTCGTGCAGACTGTGGGCGGCGGCCGCCACGGCAGCGCCCAGACGGGCAATCTCTTCCGGTGCGGGACGTTTGCGCTCCTGGTTCGCGCGGTTGAGCCAATGCTGCAGCGTCCGCCCCTCGATATATTCCATCACCAGATAAGGCAGCCGTGCCATGTCTCCGGCGGCGACCAGCCGGGGTACATGCGGTCCCGACAGGACCTGCAGCAGCCGGTGCTCCACTTCGAAGCTCACGATATTTTCAGCGCCGTCGTCGCTGGCCATGCGTGGCACTTTCATCGCCATCTCGAAGCCCGGGCCGCGGCCGCTTGAATAGTGCACGCGGTAGATATGGGCCATGCCGCCGGCGTGCAGGCACTCGCCGATCTCGAAGCCGTCAAGGTGGGTTCCGGGTTTCAGCAGTTTCATGGATCCTGCTCCCTATTCGCCCGACGCCAGGCGCTCGGCATTGAACTCGGGCAATCCGGCCTTGCGGATGGCCCGCGCCGCCGCTTCATAGTCATAGGGCACGCGCACGAATACCAGATTCATGATGGCAGTGTCGAACATTGCGTACATGGAATCGCGGCGCCCGTCGCGCGGCTGGCCGACCGAGCCGATGGTCGCCAGCCAGTGCCGGTGACCCGGCACCGGAATGGCAACGCCGGGCGTTGGTGCGAACGACATGACGCCGCGGCCCGCGCCCTGGAAGAACAGCCGCTGCTCATGCACATGACCCCCAAAGACATGGGTCGCACCCTGGCTGACGGCAGCGTCCAGGCTAGCTGCGGCGCTGGTGGCATCGCTCACGTACTCCCAGCTTTGGGGCTCGCGGGCGCTGGCGTGAACCAGCAGGATGAAATCCTGCCGCACGACCAGGGGCAACGCTGCCAGAAAGGCCCGTTGGTCCGTATTCAGCTGCGCGCGGGTCCACGCGGCACCGGTGTGATCGGCATCGCTGCTTCTTCGCGGCGGCGCGATCGCCGCGTCATCGTGGTTGCCGCGCACCAGCCAGGCGCCCTGCCCGGCCATCTGCATGACGCGATCGACCACCGCCCCCGGCTCGCCGCCGTAACCGACCAGGTCGCCCAGAAAGGCATACTGCGTCGCGCCGCGCGCAAGCGCATCCGCCAGGCAGGCGTCGAGCGCCTGGCGGTTGGCATGCAGGTCGGACAACAGGGCAAGTTTCATGCGGGTTGGGCGGATGGGCTCAGCCCGATCATCGCCCGAAGGCATTCGCAAGCTCGCGCGCAGGCCCCGTCTGTTTGATCCAGGTCAAGCGCTGCCGGGGGCCGGCCGGCTGATAGCGCCGGCTCAGTTCGGCCGCGTTCCCGGGCTCAGGCCAGCGTGATCTTGACGTCGATGTTGCCGCGGGTGGCGTTCGAGTAGGGGCAGACCTTGTGCGCGGCGTCCAACAGCGCCTGGGCGGCAGCGCGGTCCATGCCGGGCAGGCTCACGTTCAGGCGTGCGGCGATGCCGTAGGCGCCGGGGGTCGGGCCCAGGTCGACTTCGGCGTCGATCGCGAGGTCGGCCGGCAACGTGACCTTCATCTTCCCGGCCACGGCTTTCATCGCCCCGATGAAGCAGGCCGAATAGCCCGCGGCGAACAGCTGCTCGGGGTTGGTGCCGCTGCCGCCCAGGGCCGGCGGCGACAGCTTGATGTCGAGGCGGCCGTCGTCGGTGCGCGACGCGCCGTCGCGGCCGCCGGTCGTGTGGGTCCTGGCGGTATAGATGACTTTTTCGAGTTGGGTCATGGGGGTTCCTTTCGGTTGATTTCAGATGCAAGCGGGTTGAGAAAAGCGATCGTGGGCTATCCGGCGAGCCGCTCGCGCAGCTGGCGGATTTGCCTGGTGAGTTGCACCAGTTCGGGAATGGAGCACTGGCTGGCGCTGAGGATGCAGCCGGGGACTTTCTGGGCCTTGGCCTTGAGCTTGCGGCCGGCGACTGTCAATGTGATGTGCACGCGCCGCTCGTCTTCCACGGCGCGGATGCGCGCGATCAGGCCGGCGCTTTCCAGGCGCTTGAGCAGCGGGGTGAGCGTGCCGGAGTCCAGGAACAGCCGGTTGCCCAGCTCGGAGACCATCAGGCCGTCGCGCTCCCACAGCACCAGCATCGCCAAGTATTGCGGATAAGTCAGCCCCAGCTCGTCCAGCAGCGGCTTGTACAGCTTGGTCATCGCCAGCGATGTCGAGTACAGGGCGAAGCAGAGCTGGTTGTCCAGCAGCAGCGCCTGGTTCGGATCGATCGTTTGTGACATGGCTGGAAGTATAGCGCAAAATTAAATTGCGCGCAATTAAAAACCGGGAGCGCATTGGGGTTGCAGTCCGGCCCAGCGTTCACGCCGGCTTCAGCCAAGCCAGCCTTGATGTGCTCGCGAGCGGGGCTGGCCATGACGCCATGCGGCGCGGCGCATGCTGGAGGTTCACACCGCCCCATGAAAAACGGGGCCGGATATTCGGCCGAAACCCGATACGTCATTAGAGCTGGGAGTCGAGAGGCAGATGCTCTTTTGGTTGTATGGTGCACCGGCAACCGGATGACACTTCTATGAACTCTGATTTCGATTACATCATCGTTGGCGGCGGATCGGCGGGTTGTGTGCTGGCGGGCCGCTTGAGCGAAGACCCTGAGGTCAGGGTGGCGCTGCTGGAAGCCGGCCCGCCCGACAACAGCGTGTTGATCCACTGTCCGGCCGGATTGGCGCTCATCGCCAAGACCGGCCAGGCGAACTGGGCGCTGGGCACCGTGCCGCAGCCCGGCCTGAATGGGCGGCGCGGGTATCAGCCGTGCGGCAAGGTGCTGGGCGGATCGAGTTCGGTCAACGCGATGGTCTACATCCGCGGCCATCACAGCGACTACGACCACTGGGCCGAAGAGGGAAATCCCGGCTGGAGTTGGCGCGATGTCCTGCCGTACTTCAAGCGCGCGGAACACAACGAGCGCGGCGCAGACGCATTCCACGGCGTGGGCGGACCGCTGAACGTCATGGACTTGCGCAGCCCCAACCACTTCGGGCCGGTGTTCGTGCAAGCAGCCGTAGAGGCGGGGTATGCGCACAACCCCGACTTCAACGGCGAGCAGCAGGAGGGCGTCGGCATCTATCAGGTGACACATCGCAACGGCGAGCGCTTCAGCGCGGCGAAAGCCTATATCGCGCCCAATCTGGGGCGGCCCAACCTGCAGGTGATCACCGGTGCCCACACCACGCGCGTTCTGATGGAGGGCCGGCGGGCTGCGGGAGTCGAGTATCGCCAGTCGGGGCAGCTCAGGCAGCTCAATGCCGCGCGCGAGGTCATCCTCAGCGCGGGCGCGCTCAAGTCGCCGCAGATCCTGATGCTCTCGGGCATCGGGCCGGCGGCGCAGCTGCAGGCCCAGGGTATCGCCGTCCTGCACGACCTTCCGGGTGTCGGCCGCAACCTGCACGATCATCCGGACGTGATCCAGGTGGTCGATGCGCCGCATCTCACGGAGCTGTTCGGCCTGTCGCCGCGCACGGTTGGGCGCATGGTCAAGAGCGTCTTCGAGTGGCGTGGTTCGCGCAGCGGCAGGCTCACCACCAACTTCGCCGAAGCGGGCGGGTTCGTCAGGAGCGGCCCGGACGAGCCTGTGCCGGACCTGCAACTGCATTTCGTCATCGCCAAACTGGTCGATCATGGGCGCAAGACGGTGCTCGGTCTCGGCTATTCGTGCCATGTGTGCCTGTTGCGCCCTGCGAGCCGCGGCAGCATCACCTTGGCCAGCCGCGATCCGATGACGCCGCCGCTGATCGACCCGAACTTCCTGGGCGAACGCAGCGACGTCGAGCGGCTGGTGCGGGGCTTCAAGATCACGCGCAACATCCTCGCCCAGAAGGCGCTGGCCGGATACGGCGGCCGGGAGCTGCCGGCTTCGGCAGCAGCGCGCACCGACCAGGAAATCGAGCAATTCATCCGCGACTATGCCGACACCATCTACCACCCGGTGGGCACCTGCCGCATGGGCAGCGGCGCGCTCGACGTGGTGGACTCACAGTTGCGAGTGCGTGGCGTGGACCGGTTGCGGGTGGTGGATGCGTCCATCATGCCGCGCATCGTTGCCGGCAATACCAACGCGCCGACGATCATGATCGCCGAAAAAGCCGCCGACATGATCAAGGCGGTTGCGTTGCCTGCCGAGGAACGGGCTGTCAGGCCCGAAAGCGTTTTCGCGTGAGCGCGAGCGCGACCCAGAACGCGCCGGCCGTGTAGGCCACCAGCACCAGCGCGTTGCGGGCCGGGTGGGCCGGCCATTGATCCATGAACATCGGGCGCACCAGTTCCACGGCGTTGGTCAGCGGCAGCCAGTCCGAAAAGCTGCGCAGCGCCGCGGGCAATTGTTCGCGCGGAAAGAACACGCCCGACAGGAACATCATCGGTGTGAGGAACAGCGTGAAGTAATAGGTGAAGAAGTCATACCCTTGGGCCAGCGCGTTGAAAATCAGCGCGATACAGGAGAAAGTGATCCCGGCGCCCAGCAGGACGGGCCACGCCGCCAGCAATTTGGGGCTGTGGCTGATGTTCAGCGCCAGCATCACGCCCAGGATCGTCGTGACGGTGAACATCGCCTTGAAGCCGGCCCACAGCATTTCGGCCATCACGACGTTGTCCAGGCTGACCGGCGCGTTCATGATGCCGTCCCAGGTCTTTTGCACGTGCATGCGCGAGAACGCCGAGTACAGCGCCTCGAACGAGGCCGCGTTCATCGCGCTCATGCAGATCGAGCCGCTGGCCAGGAACAGGATATAGGGCACCGACTGTTCGCCGGTGGGCGTTCCGATATTCACTTGCCCCACCAGCGCGCCCATCCCGTAGCCAAAGGCCACAAGCCACATCAGCGGCTCGGCGATGTTGCCCACCAGGCTGGGAATGGCCAGCTTGCGCCAGACCAGCAGGTTGCGCAGGAACACCGGCCACCAGCGAAAGGACAGGTCGGGCGCGCGCCAGATCGAAGGCGCCGCGGACGGTGGAGTACTCACAGTCACGATCGTGTTCATCAACCTTCCTCCCTGATCTGACGGCCGGTCAGCTTGAGGAAAAGATCTTCCAGGTTCGCCGGGCGATGCAAGGTGCGCAGTTTGGGATGCGCCGCGAGTTCGTCCAGCAGTGGCTTGGCGTGCTGGGTGTAGCAGAACACCGTTTCGCCACTGACTTCGACCCGCGCAGCCAGTGCCTTCAACGGCGACTCCACCAGTTGCAACGCGCCGTTGCCGTACACCTCCACCACGTCCGACTCAAGATGTTGCCCAATGAGGTCGCGCGGGCGCCCCTGGGCGATCTTCTTGCCGTGGTCCAGTACCAGCAGGCGCGAGCAAAGACGCTCGGCTTCGTCCATGAAATGCGTCGTCAGCAGGATCGACTTGCCCTGCTGCAGCAACAGCTGCAGGCGCTCCCACATCAGGTGCCGGGCCTGCGGGTCGAGACCGGTGGTCGGTTCATCCAGCATCAGCAGCCGCGGGTCATTGACCAGGGCACGCGCGAGGCTGAGCCGCCGCCGCATTCCGCCCGACAATTCGCCCGGCTTGGCGTCGGCCTTGTGCGCCAGCGCGGCGAACTCCAGCAGCCGCGGGATTCGCTCGCGGATCTGCGCGTCCTTCATGCCGAAGTAGCGGCCGTAGACGAGCAGGTTTTCGGCGCAGCTGAAATCCGGATCGAGCGAGTCGAACTGGCTCACCACGCCCAGCTGGGCCTTGATGGCCAGCGCGTCGCGCGGCATCGCCAGGCCGAGCGCCCTGATCGAGCCGTGGTCCGGCGCCGTGAGCCCCAGGCACATGCGGATGGTGGTGGTCTTGCCGGCCCCGTTCGGGCCGATCACGCCCAGGCATTCGCCGCGCGCAATCTCGAACGACACGTCGTTGACCACCGTGGCCCCGCCATAGCTCTTGGTCAGGCCCGCGGCTTCGAGCAGGAACTCGGACATGGCTTTATTGTGTCGTACCGGCCGAAAAGGCTGCGTCAGGCCACTAAAATTTTCCGTTCATGAACTACCGGTGTCCGTCGTGTCCGATCGCCTGGCGGTGACGCCGCAATACCTGCTGCCCAAGCGCGTGCTTACGGTGCTGGCCGGCAAGATTGCCGACCTGCGCGGCGGCGCACTGACACGCGCACTGATCCGAAGGTTCATCCAGCACTACGGCGTCGACATGACGGAGGCGGCGGATTCGCGCATCGAAAGCTACGCCACCTTCAACGATTTCTTCACGCGGGCGCTGCGACACGGAGCGCGGCCGATCGCCAGGGCGCCGTTCGTCTGCCCGGTGGACGCGGCCATCAGCCAGTTCGGCCCGATCGAGCACGACCAGATCTACCAGGCCAAGGGCCACAGCTATTCGACGCGTGCGCTGGTCGGCGGCGACCAGTCGTTGGCGCACCAGTTCGACCATGGCCACTTCGCCACGCTGTACCTGGCGCCCAAGGACTATCACCGCATCCACATGCCCTGCGAAGGGCGCTTGAAGCGCATGATTTACGTACCCGGCGACCTGTTCTCGGTCAACCCGCTCACGGCGCGCCACGTGCCCAGCCTGTTCGCCCGCAACGAGCGGGTGGTCTGCGTGTTCGACACGGCCTACGGGCCGTTCGTCAATGTGCTGGTCGGAGCGACGATCGTCGGGAGCATGGCCACCGTCTGGCACGGCGTCGTCAATCCGCCGCGCACCGGCAGCATCCGCGAATGGCGCTACGACAACGACGAAATCACTCTAGCGCAAGGCGCCGAGATGGGCCGCTTCCTGCTTGGCTCCACAGTGGTCATGCTGTTTCCGAAGAACGTGCTGACGTTTGTCCCCGACTGGGCGCCCTCGCGCGCCGTGCGCCTGGGCGAGCCGATGGCGACGGCCTTGCGCTGAGCGCTACTGGAACGCCACCTCGTCGAAGCTTCGCAGCTTGCGGCTGTGCAAACGCTGGCTGCCTTCGGCGCGCAGGATCTCGATGGCGCGCATGCCGATGCGCAAATGCTGGTCGACCCGCTCGCGGTAGAACTGGTTGGCCATGCCGGGCAGCTTGATCTCGCCGTGCAGCGGCTTGTCGCTCACGCACAGCAGGGTGCCGTAGGGCACGCGAAACCGGAAACCGTTGGCCGCGATGGTGGCGCTTTCCATATCCAGCGCCACCGCGCGGCTCTGGCTGAACCGCCGCTGCGGCATGTTGCCGGGCAGCAGTTCCCAGTTGCGGTTGTCGGTACTGGCGACGGTGCCGGTTCGCATAATCCGCTTGAGTTGCGCGCCGGTGCACTGGGTGACATCGGCCACCGCCTGCTCCAGCGCAAGCTGGATTTCGGCCAGCGCCGGGATCGGCACCCACAGCGGCAATTCCTCGTCCAGCACGTGGTCCTCGCGCACGTAGGCGTGAGCCAGCACATAGTCGCCCAGCTGTTGGCTGTTGCGCAGGCCCGCGCAGTGACCCAGCATCATCCATGCGTGCGGCCGCAGTACCGCGACATGGTCGGTGATGGTCTTGGCGTTGGCCGGCCCCACGCCGATGTTGATCATCGTGATGCCGCTGTGATTGGCGCGCGTGAGGTGATAGGCCGGCATTTGCGGCAGCCTGGTGGGCGCGGCGTCCAGGCCGTCACCGGCCAGGGCGGGCAGACCCGCGCGCCGCGAGACCACGTTCCCGGGCTCGACGAAGGCGGTGTAGTCGCTTTGCGGATCGGCCATCTCCTCGTGCCCGAGCCGCACGAATTCGTCGATGTAGAACTGGTAGTTGGTGAACAGCACGAAGTTCTGGAACCAGTCCGGCGCCGTTCCCGTGTAGTGCCGCAGCCGGTGCAGCGAATAGTCCACGCGTGCCGCGGTGAACAGCGCCAGGGGCTGCGCCTCGCCCGGCCGTGCCACCCAGGTGCCGTTGGCGATCCCGTCGTCCATTGCGCCCAGGTCCGGCAGGTCGAACACGTCGCGCATCAGCAGGCGGCGCTCGGGACTGAGTGAGCCTTCGATGTGATCGTTCTCCGCGAACGAGAAGTGGATCGGGATGGCATGCGTGCTGGTGCCCACTTCCAGCTCGACGCTGTGGTTTTGCCGCAGCAGCCGGAACTGCTCCAGGTAGTAGGCGCTATACAGGTCGGGCCGCGTCAGCGTCGTTTCGAAGCGGCCGGCACCGGCCACGAAGCCATAGCTCAGGCCCAGATTTTCCAGCGCTGCCTGGCGCACGACCGTGTCCGTGTGGATTCTGACGAAGGGATAGCAGGCCCTCACGTGGCCACTTGGGGTTTCCCCGGCCACGAATCGCTGCATCGCCTCACGCAGATGGCTGATCTGCTGCGAATAAATGGCCCGGACCTGGTCTAGTGCGCTCTCAGGTTCGATGTGGCGCGTAGGTGCGATGAAGGGCGGCATATGGGGCATGAAAGCTATTGTGCAACGCGTAGCGCAGCCCTTGCCCGCGCCTGCCCCTGCGTGAGAAGCCGTCCTACATCGTGTAACGAAACCACCTGACGTTACAAACGCCGCCGTGCTGCCAAAGTCACACCACACCGAAACGCAGTTTTAACTTGCACGTACAGGAGTTGAGCGAATGAGAACAGCAACGGCAACAGCCTCAGACAACCCCTTCGCGCTTATGACGGACCCGGCGCGGGTGCGCCAGATGATCGACAGTTCCGAGTCGCTGAGTCGATTGAGCCAGCGCAAGTGCCATCCGCTCGACAAAGCCGTGATCCGCAGCGCCAGCGCGGAACTGGCGGCCTACGATGCCAAGATCGACCGCACGACCATCTACCTGCCGCCCGACGAAGACAAGTCGTCGAATCTGGTGCGCTCGTTCCCGCAACCGGTCAACTGACCCCACCCGCGCACTCAACCCCCGCGCCCGCGCCCGCGGCCTTCCTCATCTCCCTGTGAGCGTCGCTCCTCGCGGCCGCGCTCGCGTGGTTCGCCACGTTGCGGCGGTGCGGCCTGGACGGTCGCAGGCGGCGGCACGACCTGCTGCTGTTGCTGCGCCGCGCGCTGCTGCTGCTGCTGGATTGCATGCTCGTGCTGCGCCGCCCGCTGTTGCTGCTGAATCGCATGCTCCTGCTGCGCGGCACGCTGCTGCTGCAGTTCCTGCTGGTGCTGAAGCCGTTCCTGGCCGGCCTGCTGCTGGCGCAGCGCGTGCTCGCGCTGGAGTTGCGCCTGCTGCGCCCGCCGCTGTTCGTCCAGTTGGCGTTGCGCCTGCAATTGCTGGTCGCGCTGCTGATCGCGCCGCGCTTGCTCCTGCTGCTGCAATTGCAGCGGCTGCGCCTGCTGGCGGCGCTGCTCGTCGCGGGCCCGTGGCTCTTCCTGCCGGACCGGCGGCCGCTCGGCCTGCCTCACGGCGGGACGGCCCGGGTCGATGGGCTCGCGGCGCTGGACCGCGGGAGGCGCGACCTGCGCCTGCGGCCGGCCGGCGATTGGCCCCGCACTTTGGACCGGCGGCTTCGGTTGGCCCACGACGACTCCTGGAACTTGCGCCGGCGGCTGCGTGTTGGCGCGCGGGCCGGGCAGGCGGCGCGGCTCGGGCATCGCCGGCGGCGTGGCAAGCGGGGCGCGCGCAACTTCGGCCGGGCTCACGCGTGCCCAGTGGCTGTGCACCGGACGGCCGCGGCTGAAGTCTTCCACCCGCATCCCCGTCAGCGCCTCGGCCCGCCCGCGGTGGACATGGCCCGCGTCGAACGCGTTGCCGCTCACGACGATATTCCGATTCACATTGCGCACGTAGAAGGGGCTGGTGCGATAGGTCGGCCGCCACGCTTCGCCCGGCGCCAGCGGGTACCACGCGATGCCGCGGCCCGAACCGATCGACAGGTTGGACTTGCCACCGCCGCCGACGAACGCAACCAGTGCCGGCGAATAGATCGGGCGCGGCCCGATCCGGCCCGGCACCCAGCACCAACGCGAACCGATGACGGCCCAGCGGCCATAGTGGAACGGTGCAAATCCCCAGGGCGCATCGTCGATCCAGGTCCAGCCCCACGGCGCAATCCATTCCCAGCGTCCGTAGCGGTACGGGGCCCAATCGGTCACTGTCACGCGCGGGTACCAGATCGGGCCGTAGGTCGGGTCTTGCGCCCAGTTGCCGTATGCGTCCAGCTGCTGGTAGCCGACCACTTCGCGCGGCACGTAACGCGCCGCGATCGACTGGTCTTCCATGCGGCTGCGGTCGGCGGCCCAGCGGTCGAAAGCGTCGTCCGCTTGGGCGGCCTGCACCTGCACCCGCTCGAGGTTGCGGCCGGCAAACGCGATCTGCTGGCCCGCTTGCAGTTGCTGCGCTTCGCCGTTGGCGCCGTACACCAGCGCGATGCCGCCGCGCACCGCAACACGCGTGGTGCCCCGCGCCGGATCCACATCGATTCGGTAGTCGCCCGGCTGCGATGCGCGGAATGCCAGGTGCGGCGTGTCGAGCTCGAAATTCTCCCCGGCGGCCAACTCGCGCACGCGAGCCCGGACGGTGCCTTCGTTCAGGCTGGCCTGCAGCACCTGGTCGTCCAGGGCGGTGAATTCCAGGAAGGTTTCGCCGTCGACATGCAGGACGGCTGAGCCAAGGTGCACTTCGGCGCGGGAGCCGCGATCGGTCCACAGACGGTCGCCGCCCGTGAGCGGACGGTTAAGCACGGCGTCGGTCCACTCGGTGTCGCCCGCCGGTGCGAGCACGACCGATCCTTCCATGTGGCTCAAGCTCGCGACCCGCCCCGGGGGATCGGTCTGCGCCATGGCCCCGGTGCCACCAAGAACGAGCAGCAGCAGCGGCAGCAGGCGCCGGAAAACGCGAAACACCGGGTGGTTCGTAGTCATGACAGCCTCCATACGGTAAGAACGCGCCAGCCCCCGCAAGTGCAGCAAAGGCCGTGTAAAGCGGCCCGGCGGCGCGCCGTTTTCTGTAAACGTGTGTAAGCGCAATGCCCTGGCGTCGGCAGGGCGGCCACCCCTTCAGCTGGTGCGGCCCGGATTCAATATGGGGATTCCGCGTTGCCAGATTTCGGGCGGCGGTCCACGCCGCTCGTCGCGCAGATCCGGCCGCTGGCGGACACGCTCGCGCTGCTGTCTTTCCCACAACTGCTGATCGCGGCGCTGCTGATCGGCCAGCGCCTGCTGCTGGCGTTGCAGTGCTTCGCGCTGCTCTTCGCGCCGCGCCACTTCTTCGCGCCGCGCCGCCTCTTCGCGCCGCGCCACCTCTTCGCGCCGGACCCGTTGTTCACGCAGGACCTCCGCATCGTGATCGGCGGTGCGGCGCGCTTGCTCCACCTGCTGCGCATGGGCCTCGCGGCGCAGCTGTTCATCGCGCAGGGCCTGGCTGCGCTCCTGTTGCGCCCGGCGCGCCTTCGCTTCGCGCCGCGACTGCTCGGTCCGCAGCGCCAACTGCTCGCGCTTGGCCTGCTGGTCGCGCCGGGCTTGTTGCCTGGTCTGCTCGGCGCGGCTGGCCGCCTGTTCCCGCTTGGACTGCTCCTCGCGGCGAGCCAGTTGCGCGCGCTTGGCCTGGTCGGCGCGAACAGCGCGGGCGGCGATCTGTTCGCGCTTGGCTTGTTCTGCGCGCGCGGCAACTTGCGCTCGTTTGGCCTGCTCGGCCTGCGCCGCGACTTGGGCTCGTTTGGCCTGCTCAGCCTGCGCTGCGACTTGCTCACGCTTGGCTTGCTCGGCGCGTCTGGCCCCGCGCTCGCGCATGGCCTGAGCGGCCTGTGCGGCCAGCAACTCGCGCTTGGCCTGCCCGGCACGCTTGGCCAGTTGCTCGCGCCTGGCTTGCTCTTGGCTTCTCGGCTGGCCGGCCTTTGCCACGGCGGCGGCAGGCGCCGCGGCAGCTACCTGTGGGGCCGGCTTCGCTGCTTCCTCGGGTTTGGCTGGCGCGGCGACCTTGGCTTGCTCTTCGGCGGGCTGCGCTTGTTGGCGCTGAGTCTTTTCCTGCTGGGCGGATTGGCGGGCGCGCAGCACGTCGGCTTCCTGCTGAGCCTGGGCCTGGGCGAGTTGAATCTTGGCCGCCTGAGCTGGCGCAGCCTGGGCCGGCATCGCCTGCGCTGGCGGCACTGCCGGCGCCGGGTTGGCGATCACCTGGCGAATTTCGGCACTGGCCGGCGGCATCACGTGCGGGGGCGTGGCGCGCGCGCGGGCGAGCACGCCGCCGCCCTCGGGCATCGGCGGTGGCGGCACCACTTGCGATTTGGACAGCGTGTTGGCCGCCACGCGCACGAAGCCGGCGCGCACCGGCCGGCCGCGTTGAAAGTCTTCAGCCGAAACGGCCGTGAGCGCTTCCGCATGACGCTGGTGCGCATAACTCGCGTTGTCCCGCACCGCGATGTGGCGGTTGATATTGCTGATGTAGACCGGGCTGGCGCGATAACCGGGCTGCCACGCCTCGCCGGGCGCGAGCGGGAACCAGGCCACGCCGGGTCGGCCGGAGCCCAGCGAGATATTCTGGTAGCCACCACCTCCGCTGCCGCCGATGAATGCCACCAGGGCCGGGGCAAAGATCGGGTGCAGCCCCAGGTGGCCCGGCACCCAGGCCCAGCGCGAATCGATCAGCGCCCAGCGGCCGTAGTGGAACGGTGCGAAACCCCACGGTGCATCGTCGATCCAGTTCCAGCCCCAGGGCGAAATCCATTCCCAGCGGCCATGGCGGTAAGGCGCCCAGTTGGGTTCGGTTCCCCGCGGGTACCAGACCATGCCGTGCGTCGCGTCGTGCGCCCATTGGCCATGGGCATCGAGCTGTTGGTAGCCCACCAATTCGCGCGGGACATAACGCGCCGAGATCGACTGGTCTTCCAGCCGGCTGCGATCGGCCGCCCAACGATCGAAAGCATCCTGCGGCGGCGACTCCTGCGCGTTCACCGGCACCAGCGCGCGTGCCCGGAATGTGATTTGCTGGCCGCCCCCCAGTGGCAGCGCCTGGCCGCTTTCCCCGTACACGGCGCCGGTACCGGAGTGGATCGTGATTCGCGTGGTACCGCTGGCCGCATCGACGTCGATGCGATAGTCGCCCGGGTAGGTTGCGCGATAGGCCAGGTTGGGCGTGTCGATCTCGAAGTTCTCGCCTTCGGGCAAGCTGCGCACGCGGACATTCAACACGCCCTGGGTCACGTTCAGTCGCGCAGTCTGATCGTCCAGCGCGAGGATCTCCAGCTGGGTGCGCCCGTCCATCCGTACGGCCGACGAGCCGATCTGGATTTCGGCGCGCGATCCGCGGTCGGTCCAGAGCCGGTCCCCGCGCGTGAGCGGGCGGTTGAGTTGGGCCTCGGTCCATTCGTCGTCGCCGGCGGGTGAAAAAACCGCTATTCCCTCTGCGTAGTTGAGCCGCGCCACCCGACCCGGTGGATCCGCCTGCGCCATGGCGGGGCCGCCCGACAATGCAACAACCAGCGCCGGTAACAGCCGGAAAAGAAAGACCTGAAACAGGCGGCCGGGCGACATAAGGATCCCTTATCTGAAGTAGAACGCCTGAGCCAGGCAAAACCGCGCAAACGAACGGTAAAGCGCGTCGCCCGCAGTGCCGATTTTGTAAACCGGTGTAAGGAGATTTCTCAGCCCGGCACCGCCTCTCGCATGGTCACGAACTCCTCAGCTGCGGTGGGATGGATACCGATCGTGCTGTCGAAAACCTCCTTGGTGGCCCCGGCCTTCATCGCTACCGCAAAGCCTTGCACCACTTCGCCGGCGTCCGGTCCCACCATGTGCAGGCCAACGACCCGGCCGCTCGCGCTCTCCACGACCAGCTTCATGAGGGTGCGTTCATCGCGGCCGCTCAGCGTGTGCTTCAGCGGCCTGAATTCGGTGCGGTAAATCGCGATCTCCGGCAGGGTCCGGCGCGCCTGCTCTTCGGTCAAGCCGACCGTCGCGATGTTCGGATGCGTGAAGACCGCGGTCGGGATGAACTCGTAGCTCATCGGGCGGCGGCCCGGCCCGAACAGGTGATTCACCAGCGCCGTCGCTTCGCCCAGTGCGACCGGCGTGAGCTGCACCCGCGCCGTGACGTCGCCCACGGCATGGATCGAAGGCACGGAGGTGCGGTAGTTGTCGTCGACCGCGATCGCCCCATGTTTGTCCTGTGCCACTCCGGCGGCCTCCAGGGCCAAACCGTTCACATTGGGAACGCGGCCGGTGGCATAAAGGACCACGTCGGCCGCAAGCACGCTGCCGTCCATCAGTGTCACGTCCAGGCAGTGCGCGCCGGGGTGAATGGCGCGCACGTCGGTGCCCACGCGCAGATCGATACCGGTCTTGCGCAGCTCGTGCGATATGAACCGGCGCACATCGTGATCGAAGCCGCGCAGCACCTGTTCACCACGGTAGAGCTGGGTGACCTTCGCGCCGAGGCCATTGAAGATGGACGCGAACTCGCACGCAATGTAGCCGCCGCCCACCACCAGCAGCCGCGCCGGGAACGGGTCGAGGTCGAACATGCTGTCCGAGGTCACGGCGTGAGTGCAGCCCGGAAAGGAAGGAACCGTGGGCGTGCCGCCGGTCGCGATCAGGATGTGGCGGGCCGTGAAACGCCGGTCGCCGCTGGCGGTGCGCACTAGAATCGCATGCGGGCCGGCCAATCGCGCCCAGCCGCGGATGATCTCCACGCCCGCCCCCGACAAGAGCTGGCGGTACGCCCCATTCAGGCGCGCAATCTCCTTGGCCCGGTTCGCCTTGAGCCGCGGCCAGACCAGTCGCGGCGTGCCCAGCTCCCAGCCGAACCCCGCCGCGTCCTCGAAATCGTGAGCGAAGTGCGCCGCGAAGCTATAGAGCTTCTTGGGTATGCAGCCGACGTTGACGCAGGTCCCGCCGAGCGCCGCGGCTTCCGCCAGCGCGACCCGCGCGCCGCGCTGCGCCGCCAATCGGGCGGCCCGCACGCCGCCGCTGCCTCCGCCGATGACGAAGAAGTCGTAATCATGATCGGCCATGGGGTGTCTCCGCCACGGCGTGACGGCCGCGCGGATTGATTAGATCGCAGACCCGGACTCCCCGCTCGCTGAAGGCTGTCGCTTCGAGTCGACCGGTGCAATTCGAAGGCGCACTTGCCGCTTGCTGCGCTGCGCCCTTCAAACGGACGCCGCCCCGCGCTGGCCTATGATTTCGTTCCATGACGGGCGTATCGACGGGATTGCAACAACTCAGCCGCACCGGGTCGGCGCCGCTGCGCTGGCTCGCCGGCTGGTGGCGCATCGTGTACTTCGGCGCGTCGCTGCTGGTGCTGGCGCTGTCGCCATCGAGCTGGCGGCGCGAGGTACGCCAGGCGCTGATGCGCCACCTCTATCTGGACACGGCACCGATCCTGTGGTGGTTCACCATGCTTTGCGCTTTGCTCACGCTGGTGATCACGCGCATTGTCGTCGTGACGGCCCTGAGCTACGGCCTGTCACGCTACGCGCTCGAGATGGTGATCAGGGTGCTGGTGCTGGAGCTGATTCCGCTGACGGCCGCGCTGTTCGTTGCCTTGCGCTGCACCATCCCCAACGGCGCTGCGCTGGCGGAGATGCGGCGGACCGGGCAGTTCGACGCCCTGCTGCGCCGGGGCATGGATCCGGTGGTGACGCAGGCGCTGCCGCGGGCGCTGGCTGGCATCTTCGCCACCATCACGCTGGCCGCGCTGAGCTGCGTGGTGGCCCTCGTGCTGGCTTACCTGGCGGTCTATGGCTGGACCCTCGCCGGCGCGCCGGCCTATACCCATGTCTTCGGCCATGTGTTCAACCCGGCCGTGTCGCTGATCTTCGTGCTCAAGACCCTGTTCTTCAGCCTGGCCGTATCCATCATCCCGATGGCTTCGGGCCTTTATGACGTGGAGGGTGACGGATCGCGCGAGAGCGCGGCGCTGCAGGGCCTGGTGCGGATGTTCGCCGTGCTGCTGGTGCTCGAGGCGGCTTGTCTGGCCGGCAACTACTCTTGATGGCGATGCAACCCGAGCTCGACACGCCGGTCCAGAATTCGGAGCCCACCACGGCCAGGCCGGTCAGGCACCTGGAACTCAAGGCCGCGCTGTTGCTTGTCTTCACGGCGCTTCTCGTCGCCGGATCGGCTTTTTACCTGCTTTATGCGCGCGGCGTATTCGAGCCGACGCAACGGCTGGTGCTGCTCACCGACGACTCCGAGGGTGTCGTGATCGGGATGGACATGACTTTCTCGGGCTTTCCGATCGGCCGCGTGCGCCGGGTCGAACTCGCCGAAACGGGGAACGTGAGGATCGTTGTCGACGTGGCGCAAAAGGATGCCCACTGGCTGCGGACCACGAGCGTCTTTACCCTGGTGCGCGGACTGGTCGGCGGGACCACCATCCGCGCCTTCAGCGGCATCCTCACCGATCCCGCGCTGCCCGATGGCGCCGAGCGGCCGGTGCTGCGTGGCGATGCCACCGCGGAGCTGCCGCGCGTGCTCGCCTCGGCCAAGGAAGTGCTGGAGAACCTGGGTGCGATGACATCGCAGGACGCAGCCCTGCGTGCATCGCTGGCCAACCTGCAGGATCTCACCCAGAAGCTCAAGGGCCCGCGCGGGGCACTGGGCGTCGCCTTCGGCAATGATGCCGACGCGGCAAAGCTGGTCGCCGCGCTGGATCGCACCAACGCCCTGCTGGCGCGCGCCGACACGCTGGCGGCGAAGGCGGAAACCCAGGTGTTCGGGCCGCAGGGCGTGATGCATGAGGCCCAAGCGACCGTCGCGCAGTTGGGCAGCCTGCTGTCGGAGACGCGCGACAGCCTGAAGAAGGTGGACGCGGTGCTGCTCGAAGCGCAGGGCATCGGCGCCAACGTGCGCGGTGCGACCGGCGACCTGGGATCCTTGCGCGGCGAAGTGGAGGCGAACCTGCGCAAGATCGAAGGCATGATCAACGAGCTCAATCGCAAATGGCCGCTGGCGCGCGACACCGAGGTAAAACTGCCATGAACCGCATTGTCTTGACCACGCTGGTTCTCATCGGGCTCGCCGGTTGCGGGAGCAAGCCACGGGTGCCCGAATGGCAGTTGAACGC
This sequence comes from Ramlibacter sp., assembly GCA_035571795.1. Classification (GTDB taxonomy): domain Bacteria; phylum Pseudomonadota; class Gammaproteobacteria; order Burkholderiales; family Burkholderiaceae_C; genus Ramlibacter. The sequence continues at coordinate 1,747 of DATNBX010000345.1, read as the reverse complement.
TCACGACACGCTCGAGCGCTACGTCCAGGCCTACATGACGGGTGACACCAGGGTCGAGGCGGTCGAGTTCGAGCGCGCCCGCAGCGCGCTCGCAACGACCGGACAGAGCGCGATGGTCGCGCGCGCCGAGTTGACGCGTTGCGCCGCACGCGTGGCCAGCCTGGTGCTGGACCCCTGTGAGGGGTTCGAGCAGCTGCGGCGCGATTCGCCGGCCGCCGAGCGCGCCTATGCCGACTACCTGGCCGGCCGCATCACGCCGCCCGACATCGCGCTGTTGCCGCCGCAGCATCGGGCGGCGGCAGCGGGAACCGGCGATGCGGTGGCAGTGCGGGCGATCGAAGACCCGCTGTCCCGCCTGATCGCGGCTGGTGTCCTGTTCCGCAACGGCCGGGCCAGCCCCGAGGTGCTGGTGCTGGCAACAGAGACCGCCTCTGCGCAGGGCTGGCGGCGACCGCTGCTTGCATGGCTGGGAGTGCAGGCTGCGCGCGCGGAGCGCGCCGGCGCACTCGAAGAGGCGCAACGGCTGCGCCGTCGCATGGCGTTGGCGGCAGGAGAGCGGTAGGCAGGCGAAATCGGCGCAACTACATGCCGGCACCCGGCGCCGGCTTTCTTGACAAGAACTTTACTGGAGCTTTGCCCCGCCGCAACGCGATGGGCGCGAATTGACGCGTTATCGAGGTGATGAGTTCACATTCACCGTTAACGACAAAGGAGCGTTCCATGAAGAAGCAAAGTCTGATCATCGCCTTCGCGCTGGTTGCGGCCGGCGCTGCATTCGCCCAGAGCGTGCCCGCCGATCCGACGGCAACGCCGCGCATCGATCGCAGGGAGGCACGCCAGCAAAAGCGCATCGATCAGGGGGTCGCCTCGGGCCAGTTGACGCCCAGGGAAACTGCCCGCCTGGAAGCGCAGCAGGGACGCATCAAGGCGGCCGAGGTGCAGGCCAAGAGCGACGGCGTCGTGACCGCCAAGGAGCGCGCCAACCTCACCCGCCGCCAGAACAAGGCGAGTCGCGACATCCGCCGCAACAAGCACGACAGACAGGCCGTCTGAATGCGCGCCTCGCGCATTCCAAGCAAAAAGCCCGGCACCTTGCGGTGCCGGGCCTGAAGCGGAAAACCGCTTTACCTTAAGTAAAGCGGCAAAACCGCTTTACCTTACGGCTTGCTGGCCGTCGGGAAGGGCCACGCGGCTTGCGGGTTCAGAGTGGTCTGAGCCGCAGGCGCAGCCGGGGCAGCGGGGGCCGCCGCCTTGGCTACTGGTTTCGCAGTGGGTTTTTTCGCTGCTTTCTTCGCAGCCGGCTTCTTTGCTGCCTTCTTGGCTGGGGCCTTTTTCTTCGCTGCCGGTTTCTTGGCGGCGGACTTCTTGGCGGCCTTTTTCTTCGCCGGCGCCTTTTTCGCTGCTTTTTTCGCAGCGGCCTTCTTCGCCGGCGCCTTCTTGGCGGCCGCTTTCTTGGCGGCCGGGCGCTTGGCGGCGGCCTTCTTCGCCGGTGCCTTCTTGGCAGCAGCCTTCTTCGCCGGTGCCTTCTTGGCCGCGGACTTCTTGGCGGCCGGTTTCTTCGCTGCGGCCTTCTTGGCGGCCGGTCTCTTTGCAGTTGCCATAACTATCTCCTGTTCAAGTTGATCAACATCAACCAAAGAAGCACTCCATGCTTGTTGGTTTGCATGAAGCGATTCATGAAGTTGGGCTAAGGCCCAGCTTCATGAACACCGTTGCCCGGCTTGCGCCATGCTTCTTGCGGCATGGT
>DATNBX010000344.1:0-2903 GCA_035571795.1 Ramlibacter sp. | reverse complement strand
GCGCGCTCCAGCGGCGCCAGCAGCAACCGGTCGAGCAGCAGCCACAGCAAGCCGATCACGATCATCCCGAACACGATCACCTCGGTGCGGTAGAAGTCGCGCGCCGTGAACAGCATGTAGCCCAGGCCGACGTTGGTGGCGATCATCTCGGCCGCGATCAGCCCGCGCCACGCGAAGCCCAGGCCGGTGCGCACGCCGGTGACGATGTTGGGCAGCGCGCCGGGCAGGATCACCTCCCACAACGTCGCCCAGCGGCCGGCGCCCAGCGAAGCGGCCGCGCGCCGCAACGCGATGGGAATGCTGCTCACGCCCAGCAGCGTGTTGTAGACCACGACGAAGAACACTGCATTGAAGATCACGAAGGTGATGGCGCCGAAGCCATAGCCGAACCAGAGCGTCGCGATCGGGATCCAGGCGATGCCGGCCAGCACGGAGAAAAAACGCAGCAGCGGCGTGAAGAAGGTGGACACCCCGCGGCTCAGCCCCATGGCTACGCCCAAGGGAATGCTCAGGACCAGCGCGAGTGCGGTGCCCACCGCCACCCGCCCGAGGCTGGCGCCGATGTGGCGCACCAGCGTGCCATCGAGCACGGCCTCCCAGCCGGCCCGCGCCACCGACTCCACGTCCGGGAAGATGCGCGGATTCACGTCGAACGCACGCACCAGCACTTCCCACAGCACGACCAGGCCGATCAGCGGCGCGACGAACGTCGCGGCCGCCCACAGGCGCGGGTATTTCGCCGGCGCGGAGGGAGAAGGCAACGCAGCGCTAGCCATGGTTAGGAACCCCGGCTCCTGGTCCCGCCAGGCGCGCGAGGATGCGTGTTCATACGCGTCGTCTCTCTCGTCGTTGTCTCGTGAAAGGCATCTAATATATCAGATGTCATATGCCGAACAAGGCGTTTTTCAGCTAGGATAGTGGGCATGGAAGCGGTCCATGCGCAGCTCGAACGCCCCCGGTCGCTCACCGACCTGGCGGAGGAACGCATCCGCGAGCTGATCGTCAGTGGGGCGTTTTCCCTGGGCGAGCAGCTGTCGGAGGCGCAGCTCGCGGCGCGCCTGGGCATCAGCAAGACGCCGGTGCGCGAAGCGCTGCTGCGCCTGCGCGTGGACGGCCTGATCGACATCCAGCCGCAGCGCGGCACGTTCGTGTTCTCGCTCACGCCCAAGCAGGTCGACGAGATCTGCCTGTACCGCGAGCTGGTCGAGATCGCCGCGTTGGGGCTCGGAATGCAGGTGCGCCACGGCGAACTCGTAGCCGCGTTGCGGGACAATGTCGCCGCGATGAAGCGCGCGCTTGAAAGCGGGGACCGGCGCGCTATCCCGGTCCTCGACCAGGCCTTCCACCAGGCGATCGTCGACCGGTGCGAGAACGCCTATCTCAAGCAGGCGTACCTGCTGGTGTCATCGAAGATCAGCGCGCTGCGCTCACGCCTGCCGGAAGAAAACGAGCGCGTGGATCATTGCCAGGAAAACCACGCCGCAATCGTCCGGCTGATCCGGGCCGCGGACATTGCGCGCGCGCAGAAAGCGCTGGCGCTGCATATCCGGGACACGCGCGACTCGTACATCGAAGCCAGCGGCGTCCGTGCCGACAACTCCAGTGCACCGGCCAGCGCGGCGCGATCGCCCGCGCCGCCTGAGATGCGTTCGCCTCAGTGCGTGCCGGGGTAGGAACCCCCGTCGACCAGGATGTTCTGTCCGACGATGTAGCCCGCTTGGCGGCTGCACAGGAAGGCGCAGGCGGCGCCGAACTCCTCGGGCGTGCCGAAGCGCTTGGCCGGAACCGCGTTGCGGCGCCCTTCGACCGTGGCCTCCAGCGACTGGCCGGTCTTCTTGGCAAGGCCCGCCAGCGTCGCCTTGAGCCGGTCGGTATCGAAAGGGCCCGGCAGCAGGTTATTGATCGTCACGTTGGCGGAGGCAAGCTGGGTCCGCGCCAAGCCCGCGACAAATCCGGTCAAGCCGCTGCGCGCCCCATTCGACAGCCCCAGTACATGCAGCGGCGCCTTGACCGCGCCCGAAGTGATGTTGACGATGCGGCCGAAGCCGCGCGCGGCCATGCCGTCGACCGTCGCCTTGATCAACTCGATCGGCGTCAGCATGTTCGCATCCAGCGCCTTGATCCACGCTTCGCGATCCCAGTCGCGGAAGTCGCCCGGCGGCGGCCCGCCGGCGTTGGTGACCACGATGTCGAAATCGCGGCGCTGCTCGAACACCTTGGCCCGGCCTTCGGCCGTGGTGATGTCGGCTGCCACGTGCTGCACCGTCGTGCCGGCCGGCCGGCCCGGATCGGCCAGCAGCTGCGCGGCCGCCTTCTCCAGATCCGGCGCGCCGCGCGCGACGATGATGACATTGACACCTTCGCGCACCAGCGCCTGCGCGCAGCCGAAACCCAGTCCCTTGCTGGCGCCGCACACCAGCGCCCATTTGCCCGCGATACCCAAATCCATAATAATGACCGTCCTTAGCTAAAGCCTTGCAGTGCGCACATCATCGGCGATTTTGCTTGCTTGCTGGTCCATCGCGATTTCCGCGCAGGCTCAGGGCTTCAAATTTTCCAATCCGCCGCCCGGCGCCGCCGCCGATGCCGCCGCGGAAGCGCAGCGGCAAGCCACCATCGACGCCCAGCTCGCGACGCCGTGCCGCGACCGGATCAAGAACCGCAAGATCATGGTACTGATCGGCGAAGTCAAGAACGGCTTCGTGACCGCGAGCCAGGGGACCTATAGCCGCCACGTCGCGGCCGTCAACGACCGGCTCGCTGTACTGGGCCTGAAAACCTATACGCCCGAGCAGATCCGCAAACAGATCGCGCAGGAAGAGATCGACGCCTATTTCAAGAACGACCCGGACCGCGCGCTCAGCGCCGCGCGCCGGCTGGCCGCGCAATACGTGCTGCGGGGC
>DATNBX010000343.1:0-21571 GCA_035571795.1 Ramlibacter sp. | reverse complement strand
CGCTGGGCCGCTCCCCAGGCGAATAGCACCGCAGCACCTGGTGCGGAGGTTGTTGAATGACCGCTCCCGCCACGACGCGGCGGGTTCCGACGTACTGCTACCAGTGCGTCGCCGGCCCCGACCTGCTCACGGTGAAGGTGCAGGATGGGGTGGCCACCGAGGTCGAGCCCAATTTCTGCGCCGCTTCGGTGCACCCGGCCGGCGGCAAGGTCTGCGTCAAGGCCTACGGGCTTATCCAGAAGACCTACAACCTCAATCGCGTGCTCGCGCCGATGAAGCGCACCAACCCGAAGAAGGGCCGGGGTGAGGACCCCGGCTTCGTTGCTATCTCCTGGGACGAGGCGATGGAGCTGATCGCCGGCAAGCTCAATGCGGTGCGTGAAACCGGCCTGACCGACGAATCGGGTTATCCGCGGGTGGCCGCCAGCTTCGGCGGCGGCGGCACGCCGCAGTCGTACATGGGCACCTTCCCGGGGTTCCTGGCCGCGTGGGGGCCGGTGGACATGGGCTTCGGCTCGGGGCAGGGGGTCAAATGCGACCACTCCGAGCACCTTTATGGCGAATTCTGGCACCGTGCCTTCATCGTCGCGCCCGACACGCCGTCCTGCAACTACCTGATCGCCTGCGGCGCCAACGTCGAAGCTTCCGGCGGCGTGGCCGGCGTCTGGCGGCACTCCAGGGCGCGGGTGCGCGGCATGAAGCGGGTGCAGGTCGAACCGCACCTGTCCGTCACCGGTGCCTGCTCGGCGCAGTGGGTGCCGATCAAGCCCAAGACCGATCCGGCGTTCCTGTACGCGCTGATTCACGTGCTGCTGCACGAGTTGCCGCGCGAGCAGCTCGATCTGCCGTTCCTGGCGAAGCACACCGCCTCGCCCTACCTGGTGGGCGCCCACGGCTATTACCTGCGCGATCGCGCCAGCCGCAAGCCGTTGGTGTGGGACACCAAGACCGCCGCGGCGCTGCCGCACGACGCGCCCGGCATTGCCGAAGCGCTGGAGGGCCGCTTCCAGGTCGATGCGGTCGAGATCGGTCCCGACGACGAAGTGCTGGGCGACGGCGTCCTGACCGGCGAGCCGTCATTCACCAAGCTGCTGGCGCACATGCAGCCCTATTCGCCCGAATGGGCCGAAGGCGTGTGCGATGTGAAGGCCGGTGTCATCCGCAAGATCGCGCAGGAGTATTCCGCACACGCGTGTGTCGGCCAGACGGTCGTGATCGACGGCAAGAACCTGCCGTACCGGCCGGTGGCCGTCACGCTGGGCAAGACCGTGAACAACGGCTGGGGCGGTTTCGAATGCTGCTGGGCCCGCACCATCCTGGCCGTGCTGGTCGGTGCGCTCGAGGTGCCGGGCGGCACGATCGGCACCACGGTGCGGCTGGCGCGGCCCATGTCGCAGCGCCTGCAAAGCGTCACGCCGGGTCCCGACGGCTTCATGCATTTCCCGCTGAACCCAACCGATAAGGCGCACTGGTCGCCCAAGCCCAACATCCGCAACGCCTATCGTACGATGGTGCCGCTGGCGGGGGACGGGCCATGGAGCCAGGCCCTCGGGCCCTCGCATTTCTCGTGGATGTTCCTGGACGAAACGCCCAAGGGCCTGCCGCGGGTCACCTTGCCCGATGTCTGGTTCGTCTATCGCACCAACCCCGGCATCTCCGCCTGGGACAGCAAGGGCGTGGGCGAGAAGATGGCGCGCTTTCCGTTCGTGGTGGCATTCGCCTACACGCACGACGAGACCAATCACATGGCCGACGTGCTGCTGCCGGATGCGACGGACCTGGAAAGCCTGCAGCTGATGCGCATCGGCGGCACCAAATACATCGAGCAGTTCTGGGATCACCAGGGCTTCGCCCTGCGCCAGCCGGTCGTCGCGCCGCGCGGCGAGGCGCGCGACTTCACCGAAATTGCCAATGAACTGGCCCGGCGTACCGGCCTCACGGCACCTTACGTGGCGGCGATCAACAAGGGCGCCGGCGGCGTGCGGCTCAAGGGCGACCATGGCGACTTCTCGCTGGACACCACGCGCGAGCATAGTCGCGAAGAGATCTGGGACGCGGTCTGCCGCGCCGGCACTTCGGAGCTGACCGATGGCGCCGACGTGCGCGGGCTGGACTGGTTCAAGGAGCACGGCATCGCGACAGTGCCTTTCGCCCAAAGCGACTGGTATCTCTTTCCGACGATGGTCGAGAAAGGCCTGCGCTTCGAGCTGCCCTACCAGGAACGGCTGGCGCGGGTCGGTGCCGAACTCGGCCGGCGCCTGCACGAGCACGACATGCACTGGTGGGACGTGCAGCTGGAGGAATACCAGGCCCTGCCCAAGTGCAAGGATTTCAACGCGCCATGGCAGGACGCCGTGGTGGTGGCGGGCGGTCAGCCGAAGGACTATCCGTTCTGGCTGCTCACCGCACGCAGCATGCAGTATTCGTGGGGCGGCAATGTCGGGGTGCAGATGATCAAGGAAGTGGCCGACAACATTGCGGGCCACCGCGGAGTGATCATCAATACCGCCACCGCTGAGCGCATGGGTGTCGCAGACGGCGACACGATCGAAGTTTCGACTCCGAAGACCAAGGTGCAAGGCCGCGCCGTGCTGCGGCAAGGCATCCGGCCGGACACCATCTTGATGATCGGCCAGTTCAACCACTGGGCCACTCCGCTTGCCAAGGATTTCGGCGTGCCGAGCTTGAATGTCCTGGCCACCATGTCGCTGGGCCTGACTGACGCCACCGGGTCGGGCGCAGACATCGTGCGCGTGAAAGTCAACAAGGCCGGGAGTCCCGCATGACGCGTTGGGCCATGGTTGCGGACCTGCGCCGCTGCGTCGGCTGCCAGACCTGCACGGCCTCGTGCAAGCAGGCCAACGCGACTCCGCCGGGCGTGCAGTGGCGGCGCGTGATCGACATCGAGATCGGCGAATACCCGGACGTGCAGCGCGCGTTCGTGCCGGTGGGCTGCCAGCACTGCGACGAGCCGCCTTGCATGGAAGTGTGTCCCACGACGGCGACCCGCAAACGCGCCGACGGCATTGTCACGATCGACTATGACCTGTGCATCGGCTGCGCGTACTGCGCCGTCGCGTGCCCGTACCAGGCCCGCTACAAGTCCGACCTGGCGGCCTTCGCCTACGGTGCCCAGCCCACCATCAATGAGGCGCTGCGCCACGATGACGCCAAGCGCTCGGTCGCTACCAAGTGCACCTTCTGCGTCGACAAGATCGACACGGGTCTTGCGCAAGGCATGACACCGGGCATCGATCCGGACGCGACGCCCGCCTGCGTCAACTCGTGCATCGCCGAGGCATTGGCCTTCGGCGATATCGAGGACCCCAACAGCAACGTATCGCAGCTGCTGGCAAAGAACCAGCACTTCCGCATGCACGAGGAACTGGGCACCGGGCCGGGCTTCTTCTACCTCTGGGATCGCAATCCATCATGAGCGCAGCTTACGGACCCAACCCCTGGCAGCAGGCGCACTGGGACTGGCGCGCCGCCGGCAATTTCATCTGCGGCGGAGCCGGCGGCGGCCTCGTCACGTTCACCGTTCTCTCGGGCATCGACGGGATCCTCGCCAAGCTGCTGCTGCTGGCCGGGCTCGGGCTGGTCGGCCTGGGCCTGCTGTGTGTCTGGCTGGAAATCGGGCGGCCGCTGCGCGCGCTCAATGTGTTCCTCAATCCCCGCACTTCCTGGATGTCGCGCGAGGCGCTGGTCTCGGGATTGCTGTTCGCCCTCGGGCTCGGCCTGCTGATCGATATCGGCGCATTGGGTGTCCCGGCCGTCGTGGCCGCGCTCGCATTCATGTACTGCCAGGCGCGCATCGTGCAGGCGGCGCGCGGCATCCCGGCATGGCGCGAGCCGCTGACGGTGCCGCTGCTGGTCACGACCGGGCTGGCCGAGGGGGCAGGACTGTTCTGGGTCATGATCGCTTTCCAGGCCCGCGGTGACGCGCTGTTCGCCGCGCTGTTCGGCGCGCTGGTGCTGGCCCGCTGGCTGCTGTGGCGGGCCTGGCGCGCTCGCATTGCCGCGTCGGCCGCGCCGCGCGCGCTCGCCGCGATCGACGCCAGCGGCCGCAACCTCCAGCGGTTCGGCGGCGCCGTGGCGCTTGCGCTGATCATCCTGCCCGCCACCGGACTGCTCACCGGCGGCTGGGCCGCGTTGCTGCTGGCCATCGCCGGAGCGCTGGTCGCCGCAACCGGCGTGCACTTCAAGTTCACCCTGATCACCCGCGCCTCGTTCAACCAGGGCTTTGTCCTGAAGCGGCTGCCGGTGCGGGGCGTGCCGCGCAGCTAGATCCAAACAATAAGCCGGAGACAAACCATGGGCGCACTTTCGAGAGCGGAAATCGGCCAGAGCCAGCGCAGCTTCCTGCATGCGGACTACGAGACGATGCCGCGCGAGCAGCTGACGAAGCTGCAACTGCAGCGGCTGCAGGCGACGGTCGCCAATGCCTACGACCATGTCCCGCTGCACCGGCAGCGGCTGCAGGCCGCGGGCCTGAAGCCGGGCGACATCCACAGCCTGGACGATCTCGCGCGGCTGCCCTTCACCGTCAAGACCGACCTGCGCGACCAATACCCGTTCGGCCTGTTCGCCCGGCCGCTGGCGGAGATTGCCCGGCCGCACGCTTCGTCGGGCACCACCGGCAAGGCGACGGTCGTCGGCTACACGATCGACGACCTCTCCAACTGGGCCGACCTGGTGGCGCGTTCGCTTTACACCGCTGGTGTGCGGCGTGGCGACGTGGTGCACAACGCCTACGGCTACGGGCTTTTCACCGGCGGGCTGGGCGCGCATTACGGCGCCGAACGCCTCGGTGCGGTCGTGGTGCCGGTCTCTGGCGGCTCGACCGAGCGCCAGATCGGGCTCATCATGGACTTCAACGCGCGCGTGCTGTGCGCGACGCCTTCCTACGCGCTGGCGATCGCCGAGGTGGCGCGCGAGCAGGGCGTGGACCTGCGCAAGAGCGGGCTGCGCATCGGCATGTTCGGCGCCGAACCCTGGAGCGGCGCGATGCGCCGCGAAATCGAAGCGCAGATCGGCCTGCGGGCGGTCGACATCTACGGCCTGTCCGAGATCATGGGCCCGGGCGTCGCCTGCGAATGCGAATGCCAGGACGGCCTGCACGGCTGGGAGGATCATTTCCTGTTCGAGGTGATCGACCCCGAAACCGGCCGCGCGCTGCCCGAGGGCGAGGCCGGCGAGCTGGTGATCACCACGCTGACCAAGCAGGCGCTGCCGATGCTGCGCTACCGCACCCGCGACATCACGCGCCTGACGACGGCGCCGTGCGACTGCGGCCGCACCCATGTGCGCATCCTGCGCATCACCGGGCGCAACGACGACATGCTGATCATCCGTGGCGTCAACGTCTACCCGTCGCAGATCGAGGCCGTGCTGGTCGGCCGGCCCAACATTGCGCCGCATTACCAGCTGGTGGTCGAGCGGCAGGGTGTCCTGGACCATGTTCGCGTCGAGGTCGAAGCGGCGCCCGGCGTCGCCGCCGATCAGTTCAACGCCATCGCGCGCGATGTCAAGCACCACATCAAGTCACAAGTCGGCATCACGACAGAGGTGTCGGTGCAGGCGACCGGTGCCATCCCCCGTTCACAAGGCAAGGCGGTGCGCGTGCGCGACCTGCGGCCCAAGGAGCTATGAACCCACCCCCGAAGCGGCCTGCGGCCGATGCCCCCTCGGGCTTCGTCCTCTCCCCCTCAAGGGGGCGCCACCAGCGGCCCGGCAAAGCCGGTTCCGCGGTGGCCCACTGAAAGAGCAATTAATGGCGAAACAAATTCTCTCTCTCAACGTCAACGGGCGCTCCCACGAAGTTGCCGCGCCCGGCAGCGCATTGCTGCTGGAGGTGCTGCGCGACCAGCTCGCCCTCACTGGCACCAAGCAGGGATGCGACGGCGGCGAATGCGGCGCCTGCACGGTGCTGGTTGACGACGAGCCGCGGCTGGCCTGCATCACGCTGGCCGCCAGCGTCTCGGGCAAGCGCATCGAAACCATCGAGGGGCTGTCCGAGTCGGGCCGCATGAGCGCGCTGCAGCAGGCCTTCCATGAAAAGCTGGGCACCCAGTGCGGCTTCTGCACGCCGGGCATGGTGATGGCCGCCGAGGCGCTGCTGCGCCGTGAGCCCCATCCCAGCGAGGCGCAGATCAAGGAAGCGCTTTCCGGCAACCTTTGCCGCTGCACCGGCTACATCAAGATCATCGAATCGGTGCAGACCGCCGCGGAGGGCCGCGCATGAAGCTCGACCATGTAACGCTCCGCCACGGCGCCGCGCCCGCCACCCACTCGGTCGGCGTGCGCAAGCCTTTGGTTGACGGCATCGAGAAAGTCACGGGCCGCGCGCGCTATACCGCCGACTTGCCGCTGGGGCCCGCGCTGGTCGGCCGGATCCTGCGTTCACCCATCGCCCACGGCATCATCCGTTCGATCGACACCGCCAAGGCGCGCGCCATTCCCGGCGTGCGCGCGGTCGTCACGGGCGATGACTTCGCCGGCCCCTACGGCGTGATCCCGATCGCGCAGAACGAATATCCGATGGCGCGGGGCAAGGTGCGCTACCGGGGCGAACCGCTGGTGGCGGTGGCGGCGATCGACGACGCGACGGCCGAAGCCGCGATGCGGGCAATCACTTTCGACATCGAGGAACTGCCGGCCTACTTCACCGCCGCCGACGCGCGCGCCGAGGGCGCCGTGCCCCTGCATGAAAATAAGCCGGGCAACGTCGAGCGCAAGGTCGAACAGGAATTCGGCGATGTCGAGGCCGAGTTCGCCAAGGCCGACCTGGTGCTCGAGCGCAGCTTCACCGGCAACGAGGTCTACCACGGCCAGATCGAGCTGGATGCCAGCGTCGCCGAGTGGGAACCGGAACGCCAGCGCCTGACGGTGCACTCGGTCACCCAGGTGCCGTATTACCTGCACCTGATGCTGGCGCAGACGCTGGGGCTGGACGAAGCGCAGGTGCGTGTGGTCAAGCCGTTCGTCGGCGGCGGCTTCGGCCACCGCGTCGAACCGCTGAACTTCGAGATGATCACGGCGCTGCTGGCGCGAGCCGCCAGCGACCGGGTCAAGCTCGAACTCACGCGCGAGGAAACCTTCATCACCCACCGCGGCCGGCCGGCCAGCGAGATGCGGGTGAAGATCGGCATGAAGGCCAACGGCCAGATCACGGCCGTCGACGCCGAGGTGGTGCAGCGCGGCGGCGCCTATGCCGGCTACGGACTGGTCACCATCCTGTACGCCGGCGCGCTGCTGCACGCGCTGTACAAGCTGGGCGCCTCGCGCTATCGCGGCTACCGCGTCTACACCAACCTGCCGCCCTGCGGCGCGATGCGCGGCCACGGCGCGGTGCAGACCCGGTTCGCCTTCGAGGCGCTGCTCGACGAGATGGCGGAAAAGCTCGGGCTCGACCCGTTCGCGGTGCGGCGCGCCAACCTGCTGACCGAAATCCCGTACCGCACGCTCAACGACCTGCAGGTCAATTCGTACGGCCTGCCGGCCTGCATCGACGCCGTCGAGAAGGCTTCGGGCTGGCACGAGCGGCGCGGCAAATTGCCGCAACGGCCCGGCTTCAAGCGCGGCCTGGGCATGGCCTGCTCGCACTACGTCAGCGGATCGGCCAAGCCGGTGCACTGGAGCGGCGAGCCGCACGCGGTCATCAACCTGAAGCTCGATTTCGACGGCGGCATCACGATCCTGACCGGCGCGTCGGACATCGGACAGGGGTCGACCACGCTGATCAGCCAGATCGTCGCCGAGGTGTTGCTGCTGCCGATGAACCGCATCCGGCTGGTCTCGACCGACAGCGCGCTCACGCCCAAGGACAACGGCTCGTATTCGTCGCGCGTGTCGTTCATGGTCGGCAACGCGGCGCTCAACGCCGCCGAAAACATGAAGCGCCTGCTGACCGAGGCCGCGGCGCGCCGCCTGAAGGTGGCGCCGGAGCAGGTCGAGTGGGCCGGCGAAAGCTGCCGCGCCACCGGCAGCGACCAGGTGATCGACTGGGCCCAGATCGTCCAGGAAGCGCTGGTCGACTCGGGCACCATCACCGTGAAGGGCACCTGGTCGACGCCGCCGGAAACGCAGGGCGGCAAGTTCCGCGGCGCCGCCGTCGGCTCGTCGGCCGGCTTCAGCTACGGCGCACAGGTCGTCGAGGTCGAGGTCGACGAGGAAACCGGCTACGTCAAGGTCGAGAAGGTCTGGATCGCCCACGATTGCGGCCGCGCCATCAACCCGCTGGCGGTCGAGGGCCAGGTGCAGGGCGCGATCTGGATGGGCATGGGCCAGGCGATTTGCGAGGAGACCCAGTACAACGAGGGCCTGCCGCTGCGTGCGAACATGATCGACTACCGGATCCCGACCATCGTCGAGTCGCCGCCGATCGAGGTGTTCCTGATCGAGAGCATGGACCCGCTGGGCCCGTTCGGCGCCAAGGAGGCCAGCGAAGGCGGCCTGCACGGCTTCCCGCCGGCGCTGACCAGTGCGATTGCCGACGCGCTCGGGCTGCGGCTGAATGAGTTGCCGGTGACACCCGACCGGATTTTCGATGCCTTGCAGGTGCGCCGCCGCGAACTCCGCCTGCAAAAAGCCAAGAGTGCCAAGCAGGAGCTAGTCTGATGCAGTCCCTTCCCGAATTCACGTTGCGTCGGCCCGCCAGCCTGGCCGAAGCGGCCGCCCTGCTGGCGGCCGAGCCGGGCGCGCGCCTGATCGCCGGCGGCACCGACCTCGTGCCCAACCTGCGGCGCGGCCTGGAACGCCCGCCGGTGCTGATCGACCTGTCCGCGCTGAGCGGCTTCAACACTGTGGAGGCCGCCACCGACGGCAGCGTCACGCTCGGCGCCGGCGTGACGCTGGCAGCGCTCACGACCAACGCGACCATCGCCTCGCATCTGCCCGCGCTGGCCGCAGCGGCGCGCGCGGCCGCCGGCCCCGGGCACCGCAGTGCCGCCACGCTGGGCGGCAACCTGTGCCAGGACACGCGCTGCGTGTTCTACAACCAGAGCGAGTGGTGGCGCGCCAGCAATGACTACTGCCTCAAGCGCGGCGGCAAGGTCTGCCATGTGGCGCCGCAAGGCGAGCGCTGCCATGCCGCCTTCAGCGGCGACCTGGCGCCGGTGCTGCTGGCGCTGGGCGCGCAGGTCGAACTGCAATCGGCGCGCGGCGCGCGCTGGCTGCCGCTGGCACAGCTGTATCGCGACGACGGCGCCGCCCACATGACGCTCGAACGCGACGAGCTGATGGCGCGGGTGCGCGTCCCGGCCCCGGTGCCGGGCGTGGTTTGCGGCTACGAAAAAGCCCGCGTGCGCGGTTCGCTCGATTTCCCGCTGGCCGCCGTGGCGGTGGCGCTGGCGCTGCGGCAAGGCGTCATCGTCTCATTGCAGATCGGCATCTCCGGCACCAATTCGCATCCCTTGCTCCTGGCCGGCACCGCCGAACTGGTGGGCCATCCGGTCGACGACGCGCTGCTCGCGCGCGTGGGCAAACTGGTCCAGCAGCAGGTCAGCCCGATGCGCAGCACCGCCACCCCGTCGAACTATCGCCGCCAGGTGGCCGCCGCGACGACCAAGCGGCTGCTGCGCGAACTCGCCGGCGCGTAAAGCGCCGGTCCGAAGCAACTTCCGCCGAAAGCAGTATCAATGGTCCGTATCCTTCGCCGTGAACAATTTTCCGAGCAGACCTTCCTGTGGGAGGTCGACGCTCCCGACGTCGCCCAGTCGGCCCAGCCCGGCCACTTCGTCATGCTGCGCCTGGACGAAGAGGGCGAGCGCATTCCGCTCACCGTCGCCGATTTCGACCGCGAGCGCGGCACCGTCTCGATCGTGGTGCAGGCGCTGGGCAAGACTACCCGCCAGATGCGCGACGAGTACGCGCAGGACGACGAGTTCGCCGATTTCGCCGGGCCGCTCGGACTGCCACAGCACATCGACAAGGTCGGCCATGTGGTGATGGTCGGCGGCGGCCTGGGCGTGGCGCCGATCTTTCCGCAGTTGCGCGCCTTCAAGCAGGCCGGCAACCGCGTCACCTGCATCCTGGGCTTTCGCAACTCCAATCTCATTTTCTGGGCCGACAAGCTGCGCGAGTTCAGCGACGAGCTGATCATCTGCACCGACGACGGCAGCGCCGGCCGGCAGGGCTTCGTCAACGCCGCCCTGCACGATGTGCTGGCCGCCGGGCCGGCCGACCTGGTGGTCGCGATCGGCCCGATGCCGATGATGCACGCCTGTGCCGACACCTCGCGGCCGTTCGGCGTGCGCACCATGGTGTCGCTCAACACGGTGATGGTCGACGGCACCGGCATGTGCGGCTCGTGCCGCGTGACGGTCGGCGGCGAAGTCAAGTTCGCCTGCGTCGACGGGCCCGACTTCGACGGTCACCTGGTCGACTTCAAGGAACTGCACGCGCGCCAGAAGCGCTTCAAGCGCCAGGAACAGCAGGCCATCGACGACCAGGCGCACGTTTGCAACCTGGAAGACGTGCTGGTCAAGCAGGGCAAGCGCACCTACAAGAAGTACAAGGCGCTCGAGCGCGTGCAGGTCAAGATGCCCGAGCGCAACGCCGCCGAGCGCGCCGCCAATTTCGAGGAAGTGAACCTTGGCTACGGCCATGCCGACGCGCTGCGCGAGGCCGAGCGCTGCATCCAGTGCGCCAAGCCGACCTGTATCGAGGGCTGCCCGGTCCGCATCGACATCCCGACCTTCATCCGCAACCTGCTGGTGCGAGATATCGATGCGGCGGTCGACACGATCCATGAATCGAGCCCGTTCCCCTCGATATGCGGCCGGGTCTGCCCGCAGGAGAGCCAGTGCGAGGCGCAGTGCGTGCTGATCAAGGCGAAGATGGAGCCGGTCGCGATCGGCCGCCTGGAGCGCTTCGTCGGCGATTACGCGAAGGCACGTCCGGTCCAGCCGCCGGTGTTCGAACGCAAGCTCGGCAAGGTGGCGATCGTCGGTTCGGGCCCGGGCGGGCTGGCCGCCGCGGCGGACCTGCTCAAGTACGGCTGTGACGTCACCGTGTTCGAAGCGCTGCATGTGGTCGGCGGGGTGCTGCGCTATGGCATTCCCTCGTTCCGGCTGCCGCGCGACATCATTGCGCGCGAAGTGCAGCAGTTGCGCGAAGCGGGCCTGAAGGTCGAGACCAACAAGGTGATCGGCAAGACCTTCACGATCTCCCAGCTGACCGGCGCGATGGGCTTCGATGCGGTGTTCGTCGCCGCCGGTGCCGGCGCGCCTTCCTTCCTCGGCATCCCCGGCGAAAACGCCGGCCAGGTCTACTCCGCCAACGAGTTCCTCACCCGCGTCAACCTGATGGGCGGCGACCGCTTCCCCTACAGCGATACGCCGGTCGGCATCGGCCAGCGGGTGATCGTGATCGGCGCCGGCAACACCGCCATGGACTGCCTGCGGGTGGCCAAGCGCCTGGGCGCCGCCGAGGTGCGCTGCGTCTACCGCCGCTCCGAAGCCGAGGCGCCGGCGCGCATTGAGGAACTGCGCCATGCCAAGGAGGAAGGCATCGAGTTCAGCTTCCTGCACGGCCCGGCCGAGATCCTGCTGGACGAGCACGGCGACGTGCGCGGCCTGAGAGCCCAGAAGATGATGCTGGGCGAACCCGACGCACGCGGCCGGCGCACGCCGCAGCCGCTGGACGAGTTCGTCGAGTGGCCGTGCGAGACGGTGATCTACGCGCTCGGCACCAAAGCCAACCCGATCGTCGGCCAGGCCACCGGCGGGCTGGCGCTGGACAAGCGCGGCTACATCATGGCCGACGAGGAAACCCAATCCACCAACCTGCCCGGCGTGTTCGCGGGCGGTGATATCGTCACCGGCGGCGCGACCGTCATCCTGGCGATGGCCGCCGGCCGGCGCGGCGCGCGCGCGATCGGCGCCTGGCTGCAGCAAGGCAAGGCAAGCTGGCCGGTCGATGCCGCCAGCGCCGAGGCTTTCGTGCCGCCCGAGCCCGTTAACGCCGAAACTTTGCCCCATTGAGGAGTTACCGAATGCAGTGCCCCAAATGTCATGCGACGCTCGAGGACGAGGACGACGGCCCCTACATCTGCTGCGCCGATGCCCCGATGCAATGGCAATGCAGCCAGTGCGGCAAGGTCAGCGAAGGCTTTGCCTTCCCGTATGGATGCTGCCCGCAATGCGGCGGCAAGCTGGCCCTGCGCGACCCGGGCCACGCGCCCGGCGTCGACCTGGCGGCGCTGGACGCGGTGCGCATGGCCTTCGAGATCGAGCTGGGCGGCCGCGCCTTCTACCAGCGTGCCGCCGCCCAGAGCACCGACGATGACCTGCGCGCGCTGTTCGGCCGCTTCGCGATCATGGAAGGCGAGCACATGGAAACGCTGTCACGGCGCTACCACATCGAGCCGCCCCATCCATCGCCGAATTTCCGGGTCGAGCTGGCCGCGATCTTCGGCGGCGTGCAAAACCGGCCGCAGGACCCCTCCAACCTGTTCCGCGTCGCGATCGCGCTGGAGAACAAGGCTGCCGCTTTCTTCGCGACGCGCTCGGCGTCGGCCCCGGCCGGTTCTCCCGAGCAGCGCCTGTACCAGGAACTGGGCGCCGAGGAGCGCGAGCACGCGGCGCTGCTGACCACCGAATACGATCGCTGGCGCGCGCGCAAGCCGGGCCTGTTCACCGATGCGATGGTGGACGCCGCCCGTGCCGCCCGCGACGCGGCGGCACTGGAAAAGCCGATCAACGCCGCGGCCCAATTGCTCGCCACTGCGGATTCATCGCACATCGCCCTGATTTGCGGCGACCAGCAATTGACCTACGCCGAACTGAGGCAGCGCGTCGCCTGCGCGGCCGCCGTCTGGCAAGCTCGCGGGCTCAAGCCCGGCGACCGCGTGGCGATCAAGCTGCCGGACGGCATCGACTGGGTGGTTGCGTTCCTCGGCACGATTTGGGCCGGCGGGGTCGCGGTCGCGGTCAATCCGCAGATTCCGGCGCCCGACTGGAACTACATCCTGGACGAGGCCGGTTTCAACGTCATCCTCGCCGCCAACACCGACGACACGCCTTCGCCCTGGCGCGAGCGCGTCGTCCTGGTGGAGGAAGGGCGGCGCGCCGTGGCGGCTGCCTCGCCGGTCCAGCCGCACTGGGTGGAGGACAGCACGCCGGCTTTCTGGTGCCACTCCTCGGGCACTTCCGGCAAGCCCAAGGCGGTCGTGCACAAGCACGGTTTCGCGCGCGAGATCGAGCGCATCTCGCGTGAACGCATTGGCATCACCGCCGGCGACCGCCTGTTCGCCACCTCGCGCCTGTTCTTCTCTTACCCGCAGACCAACAGCCTGTTCGCCGGACTGAAGATCGGCGCCACCGTCATCCTCGATCCGCAATGGCCGACGGCCGAATCGGCGGCGGCGACGGTGCAGAAGATGAAACCCACCGTGTTCTTCAGCGTGCCCTCGCTGTACCGCAACCTGCTGCATTCAGGGCTCGCGCCTTCGCTGGCGGCCGCGGGCGTGAAGCGCTGCGTATCGGCGGGCGAAGCCTTGCCGGCCAGCCTGCGCGTGGCCTGGCGCGAAGCCTGCGGCATCGGGATGGTGGATGGCTACGGCGCCTCCGAAACTCTGGTGCTGGTGCTCACGGCGGTGGATGGCGACGACGGCCTGCAGCCTTCTCCGGGAGTGCAGGTGCAGCCGCTGGATCCCGAGGCCGCGGCCACCGGGATACCGACGCGGCTGTGCTACCGCGTGTCGACACTGGCGCTGGGTTACCTGGACCGGCCGGCGGCGCAGGCCGACAGCTTCCGCGACGGCGCGTTCTGCCCGGCCGACCTGTTCCTGCGCACCGAAGGCGGCGGCTGGAAGTTCGCCGGCCGGGAGGACTCGCTGGTCAAGATCAAGGGCCGCTGGGTCAACCTGGTCGAGCTCGAAGAGCAATTGGCCGCGGGCACCCCCGGCCTGCTCGAAGCCGCATCGGTCTGCGTGCCCGACCAGGACGGGGTCGATTCCGTTGCCCTCTTCTATGTCGCGCGGCCGGGTGAGCGCGCGCAAGTCGAGCGGGTGCTGCGCGAGCGCACCGCGGCGCTGCCGCCTTACCAGCGCCCGCGCGGCCTGCACTCGCTGGACGTGTTGCCCCGCACTCCGACGGGCAAACTGCTGCGGCGGCGGCTGGCCGAAATGCTCACGACCGGCGGGGATCACTCATGACGGCGGTCCTGAGCGAGCCGCTGGTGCAGCAGGCACGCAGCGCCGGCGTGCTGACGCTGACGCTGGCGCGCGCGCCGGTCAACGCGCTCGACGACGCGCTGGTCGACACGCTGGAGGCCGCGCTCGAGGCGGCCTGCGCCGACGACCAGATCACGGTGGTGCACTTGCGCAGCGCCTGCAAGGTGTTCTGCGCCGGCGCCGACCTGGCGCTGATGTCCGAGAGCATCGCGACTCCGCAGGGGCTGGAAAAGATGCTCGCACTGGTCAGGCGGCTGCAGCGGCTGGCGGCGCGCCTGGAATCCGCGCCGCTGGTGACGCTGGCCGAGATCGGCGGCGCGGCCCTGGGCGGCGGCTTCGAGCTGGCGCTGGCCTGCGACCTGCGCATTGCGGCCAACGAGGCCAAGGTGGGCCTGCCCGAGGCAGGGCTGGGCCTGCTGGCGGCAGCCGGCGGCACGCAGCGTCTGACGCGCCTGGTCGGGCCCGGTCTGGCCCGGCGGCTGATCCTCGGGGCCGAAACGGTTGACGGCGCCACCGCGCAGCGGCTCGGGCTGGTGCAGTGGGCGGTGCCGCGCGCCGAACTGCCGCAGGCGGCGCGGGCGCTGGCCGAACGTCTCGCCGCGCTGCCGCGGCACGCGCTGGGCGCCGCCAAGGACTGCATCGCCGCCGCGCTCGATCCCTCGCGCGACGGTTTCGGCGAAGAGATCGCCCACACCAGGAATCTGTACCAGCACCCGGCGACGCAGGCACTCGTCGCCGCTTTCCTCGCCCGGGCACCGCGTTAGGCAAGCCCTAGTAGACAGGCATTTGGTTATTTGTTATAACCATTTTGCTTGAAACCTAAATCTTTCAATCTTCATTCATTCAGGAGCACACCCCTCATGAAACTCGACAACCGCACCGCCCTCATTACCGGCGCCGCATCCGGCATCGGCCGCGCCACCGCGCAAGCCTATGCGCAGGCCGGCGCCCGCGTGATCCTGGCCGACATCGATGAAGCCGGTGGGGCCAAGGCCGCCGCCGAGTTGCGCGCCGCCGGCCACAACGCCGACTACATCAACGTCGACATGACGAATCCCGCGTCGATCGAGGCCTTCGCCGCCAAGGTGTTGCAGGGCTACGGCGCGCCGGACGTCATCGTCAATGGCGCCGGCTGGGGCAAGAACCACCCGTTCGTCGAGGGCACGCCCGATCTGTGGAACAAGATGATCGCGCTGAACTTCGTCGGCCCGATGCAGCTGGTCAAGGCCTTCCTGCCCGCGATGATCGAGCGCAAGAGCGGCAAGATCGTCAACGTCTCCAGCGATGCCGGCCGCGTCGGCAGCCTGGGCGAGACCGTGTACTCGGGCGCCAAGGGCGGCCTGATCGCCTTCACCAAGTCGCTTGCGCGCGAGGTCTCGCGCTACCAGATCAACGTCAATTGCGTCTGCCCCGGACCGACCGACACGCCGCTGATGGCCGTCGTGCCCGACAAGGTGAAGGACGCGCTGACCAAGGCCATCCCGTTCCGGCGCCTGGGCAAACCCGAGGAAGTCGCCGACGCGATCCTGTTCTTCGGCAGCGACCGCGCCAGCTACATCACTGGCCAGGTCCTCAGCGTTAGCGGCGGACTCACAATGGCCGGCTGACCCCGTTTATCAGGCCGACACCCTCTTCAATACTCAAGGAGAAAATCGATGAAGCGCATCCAGCTCGCCGGCTACAAGGCGACCCATTTCGGCTATTCAGTGACCGGCAAGGTCGCGACCATCACCCTCAACCGGCCCGAGCGCAAGAACCCGCTGACGTTCGATTCGTACGGCGAACTGCGCGACCTGTTCCGCGAGATGTGCTATGCCACCGACATCAAGGCGATCGTGTTCGCCGGTTCGGGCGGCAACTTCTGCTCCGGCGGCGACGTGCACGAGATCATCGGCCCGCTGGTCAAGATGGACATGCCCGAACTGCTGGAGTTCACCCGCATGACCGGCGACATGGTCAAGGCGATGCGCGCCTGCCCGCAGCCCATCATCTCGGCGATCGACGGCGTCTGCACCGGCGCCGGCGCGATGATCGCCTGCGGATCGGATATGCGCATCTCGACGGCGCGCAGCAAGCTTGCCTTCCTGTTCGTGCGGGTCGGGCTGGCCGGCGCCGACATGGGTGCCTGCACGCTGCTGCCGCGCCTGATCGGCCTGTCACGTGCTGCTGACCTGCTGTACACCGGCCGTGTGGTCGGCGGCGAGGAAGCCGAGCGCTTCGGCTTCTACAACCGGCTGGTCGAGCCCGATGCCCTGCTGGCGACGGCGACGGCACTGGCCAACGAACTGGCGGATGGCCCGACCTTCGGCCACATGATGACCAAGACGATGCTGTGGCAGGAATGGAATTCCGGCCTGGGCGAGTGCATCGAGGCCGAGGCGCAGGCGCAGGCCATCTGCATGCAGACCAACGACTTCGAGCGCGCTTACAAGGCGTTCGCGGCCAAGCAAAAGCCCGTGTTCGAGGGCAACTGATAAACCTGAGGCTTTGCGGGATAGATCAAGAATCTCTTGAGGCTTTGCGGGACAGATCAAGATTTGCCTCTGGCAAATTTGCTCTGTCCCCAACTACTTAAGATTTGCTCTGTCCTCAACCGACTGGAACACCGCGGCATGAAGCGGCATGGTCGGCGCGCCAGGATGGATCCCGGGTCAAGCCCGGGATGACAAGTCCGCAAGTTTCCCCTGTCGCCGACTGGCTATGATTTGCCCCGTCCCCAACTGACTAGAAAACCATGGCCGACCGCACCTTCCTCTCCTGGCCGTTCTTCGAGGACAGCCATCGCGCGCTGGCGCGCGATCTCGACGCGTGGGCGGTCGATGCGCTGCCTCCATTGCTGGCCCACGAGGAGGGCGATCTCGACAGCGTGTACGCCTGCGTGCGCGAGCTGGTGGGCGAGCTGGGACGCGCCGGCTGGCTGCGTGTCTGCGTGCCGCGCGCTTACGGTGGGCTGCACGAGAAGGTGGACGTGCGCAGCCTGTGCCTGGCGCGCGAGACGCTGGCGCGGGCCTCGGGCCTGGCCGACTTCGCGCTCGCCATGCAGGGGCTGGGCAGCGCCCCGGTCAGCCTGTTCGGCGATGACCGCCAGAAGGAATCGCTGCTGCCCGGCGTGGCCAGTGGCGAGCTGATCGCCGCCTTCGCCTTGTCCGAGCCGGATGCCGGTTCCGACGTCGCCGCCATGTCGACCACCGCGCGCCGCGACGGCGACGGCTGGGTGCTCGACGGGGTGAAGACCTGGATATCCAACGGCGGCATCGCCCACCGTTATGTCGTCTTCGCGCGCAGCGGCGAGGCGCCGGGCGCCAAGGGGATCTCGGCGTTCCTGGTCGATGCCGACACGCCGGGCCTGGACGCGAGCGAGCGAATTCCGGTGATCGCCCCGCACCCGCTGGCGACGGTGCGCTTCACCAATTGCCGCGTCGGCGGCGACCGGCTGCTGGGCGAGCCCGGCAAGGGCTTCGCGATCGCGATGGGCACGCTCGACCTGTTCCGCACCACGGTGGGCGCGGCGGCGCTGGGCTTTGCGCGGCGCGCGCTGGACGAAGCGACTTCGCGCGCGCTGTCACGCCGGATGTTCGGCCAGGCGCTGGCCGACTTCCAGCTCACGCAGGCCAAGCTCGGGGAGATGGCCACGGCCATCGACGCCTCCGCGCTGATGGTGTACCGCAGCGGCTGGACCCGCGACGTGCTGGGCACGCGCGTGACACGCGAGGCCTCGATGGCCAAGATGTATGCCACCGAGGCGGCGCAGCAGGTGATCGACGCCGCGGTGCAATTGCACGGCGGCCTGGGCGTGGTCAACGGCGTGACCGTGGAGCGGCTGTACCGCGAGATTCGCGCCTTGCGCATTTACGAAGGGGCGACCGAAGTGCTGCAACTGATCGTCGGCGGCAGGCACCTGGAGGCCGCGCGGTCGGCTGGCCAGGGCGGCAAGTAATGCGGCAATGGCTCGCGGACGACGGCTGGCACATCGACGTGCGCGGCGCGCCGCCACCGCAACCGCTGGTGGAAATCCTGAGGCTGGTCGGCTCGCTGCCTGCCGGCGCGACCGTGACGGTGCATCATGACCGCGACCCGGTGATGCTGTACCCGGAGCTGGCGCAGATCGGCTGGCAGGCCGAGCGCCTGGAAGCGGAAGCGGGCGAGGTCCGCCTGCTGCTGCGGCGTTCGCCGTGACCGCGTACGGCGCCTTCCTGGGCGGCGCCAAGAACCGGCTGCTGCCGGCGTCCGTTCCGCTGCGCTTTTTCGGCGCCGCAGTGGTATTCCACCTGCTCGCCTGGCTCGCGCTCGCGGCCGGCGCGAGCGTGTGGCCCGATGCGCCCGCCGCGCTGGGGTGGCCGCTGGCCGCCTTGCACCTGGTGACGCTCGGCGTGCTGGGCATGACGGCCCTGGGCGCCGGCGCGCAACTGCTGCCGGTGGCCACGCGCCAGGCGGCACCGGGCCACCGGTTGCTGGGGGCGCTGTGGTGGCTCTACACCGCAGGCGTTTCCGTACTGGCGCTGGGCATGGGCCTGGCGCGCCCGCCGCTGCTGGCCGCCGGCGCTGTCGCGGTGGGCTCGGCATTGGTGGCGTGGGCCGTGTTGATGGTGCGCAACCTGCGCGGCGCGCGCGGCATGCCCGGCGTCGTGGCCCATGGCTGGGCGGCATTGGCCGCGCTGGCGGTGGTGCTGGTCACCGCCCTCTCGCTGGCCGGCACCTGGCTGGGCTGGGCGGCACCGCCGCGCGAAACCACCCTGGCGCTGCACCTGGTGTTCGCGCCTTACGGCTTCATGGGCCTGCTCGGCCTGGGCCTGTCGTACATCCTGGTGCCCATGTTCGCGCTGTCTGACGTGCCGCGCGAGCGTACGCAGTTGACCTCGTTCGCACTGGCGCTGGCCGCGCTGCTGCTGGCGGGAGTGGCGGCATTCGGGTTCGCGACGCTGCTGCTGCGCTGCGCCGCTTTGCTGGCCGGCGCGGCGGCGCTTGCGCTGCACCTGCAATCGATGCTGGCGGCGCTGCGCACCGGCATGCGCCGCGAACTGGGACGTTCCTTCACGCTGGTGAAGATCGGCTGGGCCGGGCTGGCGGCCAGCCTGGTGCTGGCGGCGGGGCTGACGCTGGACTTGCCGGTTCCGCGCCTGGCGAGCTGGTTCGGCTTGTGCCTGATCGGTGTGTGGTTGCTAAGCTTCCTGCTCGGCATGCTGCAACGCATCCTGCCCTTCCTGGCCGCCATGCACGCGGGCGGCGCCGGCCGCCGCCGGGCGCCCACGCCGTCGGCCCTCACGAGCGAAACCGCGCTGCGCGTGCATTTCGCCTGCCATCTCGCGGCGCTGGCGGGCCTGGCGCTAGCCATCGCCACCGGCAACGGGATGGTGGCGGCGGCCGCGGCCGCCGTCGGCGCAGCCGGCGCGCTTGCTTTCTGTTTCTTTTACGCGACCCTGCTGCGCCGCCTGCAAAGAGCTGAAAGTTGAGCTAGCTCAAGGCGGCGGTACTTTATTCCGGTACCGTAATACCGGAATACCAACCGGACCCGAAATCATGAACTCAACCCAGGTCAGCCGCATCCTCGACGAGGAGCACCGCAGCAACCTCGACCTCCTCGGGAAGATCGAGCAATCGATGGCCCGCACCCCCCGCTTCGACCCCGCCCTGGGCGGCCTGCTCGGGCAGCTCGCGCGCGCGCTTGAGCACGACGTCGACCGCCACTTCAAGTTCGAGGAGGAGCAGCTCTTTTCGCGCATGAGCGACATTGGCGACGGCGGGATGGCCGGGCTGCTGACCGAGGAGCACGACGCGATCCGCGAAGTCGCGGCCGAACTGCTGCCGCTGGCGCGGCGCGCGGCGCAGGGAGCGATCGACGAGGCCGGCTGGAGCACGCTGCGGCGCACCGCGCTGGAGCTGGTCGAACGCCAGGTCTCGCACATCCAGAAAGAAACCATGGCGCTGCTGCCGCTGCTCGACGACGTGCTCGACGACGAGACCGATCGCGAGCTGGCCTTCGCCTACTCCACCAACGAGTAAAGGAACCCAATCATGCCCGTGATCGCACCCGAGCAAGTGCTCACCATCCGTTCTCTCGCACGCAGCGACCTCGCGGAAGTCGTCGCCATCGATGCCGCCATCGAAGGCCGCTGGCGGCGCAACTATATCGAGCGCCGGCTCGCCGCGGCGTTGCGCCAGCCCGCGCTGCACGCGCAGTTCGCGGCCACCGACAGCAAGGGCCTCGCCGGCTTCGTCCTGGCGCGGGTGCTGGAAGGCGAGTTCGGCCGCAGCAAGCCCGGGCTGCGGCTCGAGATGATCGGCGTCCGGCCGGACGCCCGTGGCCTGGGCGGCGGCACCAAGCTGTTCCGCGCCTTGTGCGACTGGGCCGGCCGCCGCGGCATCCGCGACGTGCGCACGTCCGTCGGCTGGCAGGACGAGCAGATGCTGGGATGGCTCAATGCGATGGGCTTCCGGCTGGCGCCCAGCGTCATCCTGGATGCCGCCCTGGAAGGCAGCGCGCCGCAGGCCGACGCGGCCGTGACGCTGGAGGCGGGACACGGGCCCGGCGGCGAGATCAATTTCGGCACCACCGCGGCCAACGACAACGAGCGGCTGACGCACGAGCAGGCGGAAGTGCGCGCCATGCGGCCCGAGGACCTGCGCGAGATCGTCCGCATCGACCACGCCAACACCGGCCGCGACAGCGCCAACTACATTGCCGCGCTGCTGGCCGAGGCCACCGACGATTCGGCGCTGCGGGTGTCGCTGGCGGCGCGGCTCGATGGCACGGTGGTGGGTTTCGTGATGGCGCGCGCCGACCTGGGGGACTTCGGCCGCACCGAGCCGGTGGCCGTGGTCGACACGATCGGCGTCGATCCGGAATACGCGCATCGCGGCATCGGCCACCTGCTGCTGGAGCAGTTGTTCGCCAACCTTTCTGCACTGCAGGTAGAGCGCGTGGAAACCGTCGTCAAGATGTCCGACCTGCAGCTGATGGGATTTTTCCAGAGCGCCGGCTTCGCGCCGTCGCAGCGGCTGCCGTTCGTGCGGCCGGTCGATTCAGCGGCCTGACAATCCGGCCGGGCCTGCTGGCTCGCGTTCGAGCCGATATGGCCCTGCCGGCATCGGGTTTAACCTATTCGATGCTGGCAGCGAAGCGGCGACACTCATGGTAAGTGTGCTTAGCGTGTACCCATCTTGTACCCATCTATAACTTTTTCGGAGTCAACAGCATGAGTGTGAACAAGCAACTGGTCGCCATGACCCTGGCCGCCGTCTTGGCGGGCAGCGCATTGGCGGCCGACCCCGTCAAGATCGGCCTGGTGCTGCCGATGTCGGGGCCGTTCGCTGCGTATGGCAAGCAGATCGAGCACGGCGTGAAGCTCTATCTGGCAACCAAGGGCGACACGTTCGGCGGCCGCAAGGTCGAACTCA
>DATNBX010000342.1:0-16534 GCA_035571795.1 Ramlibacter sp. | reverse complement strand
TGGCGGCGGCGGAAGCGCGGGTGATTGCCGACCAGCTGTTCCAGATCGCCTTTACCGAAATCACTTTGACACGGCAAGGCGGCAGGCGCTCTTCGCACTAGGCGTGCGACGGGCCGCTGGAAAAGGAAGGGCCCCGCTTGGGCCCCTCTAAACTTACCCGGAGAAAAATGCGATCCCGGACAAGGACGGCAGATTCGAGCCGCAGGACTAATCGTCCTTCTTGATTCGAATCTTGCTCTTGACCGAGGTCACGCCTTCCGTTGAGCGCGCAATTGCGATTGCCTTGTCCGCCTCTTCCCGGCTTCTGGCTTTTCCGCTCAAGACCACGGCACCCTTGCCGTGGGTGTCGACCTTGATGCGAACCAAACTGCCGACCTTTTCCTCGGCCAGCTTGGCTTTTACCTTGGTGGTAATAACCGAGTCCTTGACGAACGTCTTCGGCTGCATGCGGTCCGTGTCGGTGCTTGTGTCGGCGGCATGGACCGCAAAGGGAGCCAGTAATGTGCCGATGACGAAACACGTTGCCCCAAGTTTGGTTTTCATGGATTGTCCTTTGTCTGAAATTGATGGAGATGTGAATGATCCGCTTGGAACCCGGGAATGTCTGTACGCTGGGGTACACAGGGCTAAAAATCATGCCGGGCACTTATCCCGAGAGACACATCGGTAGAGCGCCTGGCATCAAGTACTTGAACGGCGTTTAAGTTAGGCAACGTACAGACGGGCCTGCAATGCAGGCGCATCCTGCCTTTCCAACTTCAAAGGATATCTTCATGAACAAGGATCAAGTCAAAGGCGCGGTGAAAAACGCGGCCGGGAAAGTACAACAGAAAACGGGGCAGATAGTCGGCAGCACCGGTCAGCAAGCCAAAGGCCTTGTCAAGCAAGTCGAAGGCAAGGTGCAGAAGGCCTATGGCGACGTGAAGGAGGCGTTCAAGAATCCGAAAACTCCATGACCTGATCCAGGTAGCTGATTGCGCTTCCGGGCCTAGAGCAGCTGCCCCCACAGCCTGGCCGTCAGTTCCTTGAGCCTCAGCAGGAGGGGCCGGCGGTTCCAGCTTTCGATATCAATTGCATCGGAAGCGGCAATGTCCTTGGCATAGGCCGCCTGCATTTGCTGGGCGAACTCGCGTCCCACGATGACCGCATTGACCTCATCGTTGTCCAGCGCGCTGCGCCAATCGAGGTTGCTGGAGCCCACGCACGACCAGACGCCATCGACGATGGCGGTCTTGACGTGCAGCAGCGAGCCGCGCCTCTCATAAATCTTGACACCGGCTTGCAGCAGCTGCGCGTAGTGCGACCGGCCCGCGTGGTACGCCGCCGCCGAATCGGATTGGCTGGGGAGGATGAGCCTGACGTCCACTCCGCGCCGCGCAGCATCTATCAGGGCCTTGACAAGCTGCGGGTCGGGCACGAAGTAGGCGTTGGTGATGTACACCTGCTTTTCGGCGTTGGTGATCGCCGAAATCAACGTCAGGTAGATCAGGCTGAACGGGTCGTCCGGGGTGCTGCCGATTGCGCGGACGATGTGCTTGCCTTGCGGTTGGACGATGGCAGGCGAGCCCTTGCGGGCCAGCGGATTGCCCTGTTGCTTGTCCCAAGTCTGGATGAACAGCTTTTCGAATTCACCCACCACTGGGCCCTCGAGCTGGATGTCGGTGTCGCGCCAACCGGCGGCTGGGTCCACCGGCCGTCCGCTGCGTCCGAGGGAGGATCCACTCGAGTAAACGCTGCTGATGTTGATGCCGCCGAGGAACGCTATTTCTCCGTCCACGATCAGCAGTTTGCGGTGATCGCGATGGGTCGGCGACCAGCCCTTCTTCAGAGCGAGCGGATTGACAGGATTGAACTCCACCACCTGCACCCCGGCCTGGGACAAGCGATCGAAGAAGGGCTTGCCAGTGGCGAACGCGCCCACGCTGTCGTAGATCACGTTGACCTGGACGCCGTGTGCCTGCCGCTCCAGGAGAAGGTCCGCGAACTGCTGTCCCACTTCACCGTCTTCGAAGATGTAGGACTCCACGTTGATGTGGTCTCGCGCGCGGCCGATCGCGGCGAACATGGCCTGGTAGGTGGCCGGCCCGTCCTGCAGCAACGTGACCTTGTTGCCCACCACGAGCGCGCCGCCGATTTGCTGCTCGAGCGCGATCTGCCGGTCCAGAATGTCCAGGTCGCCCGAAGTGCGTTTGAGTTCCGCCACGATGGCGGCGCTTCTCTTGGCGGACAGCGGGCCCCATGCGCTTTGGAAACGCGCTGCCTGTGCCCGGTAATCCTGCGACAGGAACTGCGTATCGGGTA
The DNA here is from genome assembly GCA_035571795.1 of Ramlibacter sp. GTDB lineage: Bacteria > Pseudomonadota > Gammaproteobacteria > Burkholderiales > Burkholderiaceae_C > Ramlibacter. The sequence continues at coordinate 14,233 of DATNBX010000342.1, read as the reverse complement.
GCGTCGCGCACCCACCTGCCCCCAGCAACCAGCCGACGCAGGCTGCTATCCCGAGCACGCGAGTGATTCGACTGATGTTCGTCATCTCCAATCCACCGCGCCGAACCCTTGCCTGCTCAGCAAGGTGTAGTAAATGCCCACGGTACCGAGCGTCTGCCGGCGGCCGCCGATCACCGGAAACTGCGCGTTGCGCTGCGACCAGAGGTAGTTCACGCTGACGGCGTGCTGATCCTTGATGCGCCAGGTCAAGCTGGTGTCGACGCGCGTGATGTCGTCGCTGCCGGCCGAGCGGTTGGTGATGCGGCCCAGCGAAACCCGGCGTGCGGAGACGTCGACCGAGATCCGGTTTCCGCCGATCACGCGAAGCGCCAGCGAGACCCGCGGCGCGGTGCCGTAGTGGTACTCGCTGGCATCGGTCAAGGGACCGGCCGTCGTGCTGGCGGCCGCATAGCCGAGGCCCGCCATAGCGGTCCCCTGCAGCGCGATCGAGTCCGAAATCCACCATTGCCCGGTCGTTCCGAGGGACAGCGATGTGGTGGAAACATGGAAGATCTGTGGCGCGAGGTAGTCGTAGGTGCCGTAGAGCCCCCAGATGCCGCGGACGTTGTCGCCGGCTGCATAGTCGGCGCCGAAGAGCAGGCCGCGCGTGGTGAGGTTCTCGACCCCGTTGGCGCTGGAAAACAGGGCCTGGATGTTGAAGTAGTCGAACGGGCGGGTGTAGGTGTATCCGGGCTTGCCGGGCAAGCCGTAGTCGAGTGCGAAATCGACTTGCGCCATGTTGCTCTTGAAGCCGGGCAAAGTGACGAAGTCGTGCTGCGTCACGTGCGTGTAGCCCATGTGCAGGCGACCGTAATACGCCGGGTCGTGATCGGAGAAGGCGCCGTCAAACCGTGAGCCGAATGCCAGCCGGTTGAACCCGACGGGCGGTGAGATTGCTCCTGCCACCCACTCGCGCCATGCCGGGGGCACGCTGCTGCCACTCTTGAGGGCCAGGTGGGCCATTCGAAACAGCGGCTCGCCGAGAAAGCTGCCGGCGATTCCGCTGGCGATCTGGTCATTTTTTGACGGCGGCGTCTTCTCGCCCGCAATTTCCCACATGGCGCTGCCGGCGAAGGTCAACGCCGCGGACTCCCAATAGCTCAAGCCGGTGGCGCGGCCAGCCCCGTGGTACATCGAGCCTTGATAGGGGTGGGCGAACTGGTTGATCTTGAACGGGTCGTTGTCGACCACCCATGGCCCGCGCAGGTTGCGTCGGATCGACGCGGCAGTGACGTCGTAGTCGGACGAGCCGCTGAAGCGCCGGTTGTAGCGATTGAGCAGGAAGTCGAAGCCGATGATTTCCAGCGCGGGCAGGGCGTAACTCTTGTCCGGCTCGGCCGGGGGTTCGCTTTGCTGCGCGTTGGCAGCGCAGCAAGCGAAAATCAGCAAGAGGGGTCCGATGCCGCGAATTGCCGTACCTCGCGCACTGCCCAGACCGGTTGCTGGCAGTGCATTCATCGCGCCGCTCGCAGTTCCACGAGCTTGTCGCTCAACCATTGCTGGCTGGTTACCGCTGCACCGCCATTGCAGCGGATCTGATAAGGCTTGCCGCTGAAGCTGCTCTCGCTGGCAGCTCGTTCGATGAACTGCTCGGTGGTGTTGACCAGATTTCTATCATTCATGTACTTGTACTTGTCGCGCAGGTGAGCCACTGCCTTTCGCGCGCTGTACCAATCGCCGTTGCGATAGAACTCGCAGCCTGATCCGGTGATATAGCCAAGCAGGAAACTGACTTCGTTCTGTACTTTGATCGGCGTGTCAGCGCGCGCGGCGGGAAGGCTTGCCAGCGCGGCGACCAGCAATCCGGAGAAGATAGAGCGTGTATTCATTGGCGGTTACGGCGGTGCTTTCAGAGGCGGTAGGCGATGCCTGCGCTGAACAAGTGATTCGAGGAACGTTCGGCCAGGGGGCTTCTGGCAGCGGCGCCGCGCGGGCGACGCACTTCCAGGCTTCCGACCAGCACCCAACGCGGGCTCAGGTCCACCGACCCCAACAGACCGACGCTGGCAAACAGATTCCCGCCGCCAGCGCCAAACGCGGGCAAGCCGGTGACGGCCGATTGCTGCGGCGTGATGCCGTAGAGCGCGTTCATTGATTTCGCGTTCGCCCAGGTCCCCTGGGTGAAGACACCGGCGGAGGCCGGTCCGCTGTGGAACACGCCCACGCTCAGGCGCAGGTCGGCCTGGGCACCCAGAGCGGAATCGGTTTGCTGGCGAACCCTGGCGAGCAAGGTGACCGGCACCGGACCGAAGCTGCGGTCCCACTCCAGATGCAGGCCGACCGATGCGCCGCGGTTGATGTCTTGCACGGCATGGTTTGCCAGCAGGGCGGATTCGCTTGCTAGCCGCCCGGGTTCATAGGCCAGTTGCGCGCCGGCGTGCAGTCCGGGTGCGAGCTCCACCCGCAAGCCGCCTTCGAGGACACCCTGGGTCGACCGCACGAACCACCGGTCGCCAAAATACCGGACAACGGGGACCAGTTCCGTGCGCTGCGACGCCGAGCCATCGTAGGCCGGGCGCGAGCGCAGGCCTGGGCCGATCATGGATTCATTCGACAGTTCGGCGACGGCGATTGCCGGCGCGATCAACAAGAGCGCAGCCGTCGCATGGCGAATGCTGGCTCCGCGCAAGGCAACCCAAACAAGTCGCGATGTACTTGCGCTCGACGATAAACCCATACCACCTCCGTGCACCTGACCGGGCTGAACTACCTCTTGTGTTGCCGACCCGTGCTGTCCTCGTCACGATCCTGCTCATGTCCTTTCGACTGGCTGTCGCCCCGGCCCTGACCTTGACCTTGTCCTTGCCTTTGGCCGTGCTCTGCCCCGGGCGAAGCTGCCTGTACCTGGGGGTCGCGCCGCTCGGCGCCTTGCTGTTGCGGACGGTTCTGGAGGGCAGGGCGGGGTTGCTGGTCGGGAATCCTGTTGGGTTCCGCCTGCTGCTGTCGAGAGGGTGCAACCGCTACCGGTGCCACCGGTTGTTGGACGTGCTGCCGGACGACAGCGTCCCGCGGCTGGTAGCGATAGTTGCGGCTATGCAGTGCCTGCTGCTGCTCGACGTGGGGATACCGATTTCCCGAGTACTGCCGTTGATAGACCGGCAGCGGGGCCGGTGCCAGTGAAGCTCGCCGGTCCCAATGGTCCCAACCGCTTCGCTGCTGCGCCCACCCGTTGCCCCAATGCTCGCCCCAGCGTGGCGGTGCATTGAGTTGCCAGCCACGAAAATAGGTCGGCGGATTGCGGTAATAGCGCACCGGGATGCGCAGTACGTAGACCGGAACAGCCTGCGGGCTCACCAGCGCCCAAGGGCCGTTGTACCAGGAACTGCGGTACCAGTTGTCCTGCTGATAGACCCAGTAGATGCCGTCGTAGAAGAAGTAGTTCGTCTGCAAGCGCGGCGCGTAGTAAACGGGGTAGTTCGGCACCCGCACGAATTCCGGGTACACCGGCATGTTGATGCCGATGCTCACACCCGGCACCGCAACGGCGACGCTCACCTGCGCTACGGCCGGACTGCCCGCCCACAACGGCAACGACAGGATGATGGGGAGCGATGATCTGGTGGAATTTTTCATCCACCAAGAGTACGGGCTTCCCGCGGCGGCATCTGTACGTTGCCGTACATAGGCCCAAGTGCTATCCCCTCTTGCTGCCGAAGACCAGGAGCAGACCGCCAATCACGATGGCGCCCACGCCAGCCCAGACAGGAACATTGACTGTTTCCTTTTCCTTCACGGACAACTCGATGGGCCCGAGTTTGACGGCTGTCGTGTCCTTCGTGTAGCTGAACCCGCCGTACACCAAGGCGAGCAAGCCGGCAGCGATGAGCAATATTGCAATGATCCTGGTGGGGTTCATCTTTGTCTCCAATGAATCGAACTTGAGCCTTTATCTTGCCACTGGCGTGGCCATGGGGGCGACCAGCCGGCAGGATGCGCCTGATGCACAGGCTCGTCGGTACGCTGCCGCACTTAGGCGATGGCGCGCGAGATGGTCGCGCTTGAGCGCCATAAGTTGCCTGGCGCACATACGCGGGTCGAAGAGGCTGTTAGTGTCCGTGAGACCAGGCGCGCTCATTCCCGACGTCGAGGCCATGACCTTCCAGGCTGGCCCGACCCCCGCAATCCACGCGTTGCGTTTTGCATCTTTTTTACGGGAATCCCGATGTTCGAAACAGGAAAAGGTTCGATCCTTGCAGCGAAGGAGGAGGGCAGCATCGACGCGCGGCGCGCGAATGAGCTGCTGAAAGCGGGTGCATTGCAGAACGCGATTCTGACCAGCGCCAATTTCTCGATCATCGCGACCGACGAGAAAGGCATCATCCAGCTGTTCAACGTCGGCGCCGAGCGGATGCTGGGCTACCGGGCCGCCGAGGTCGTCAACAAGATCAGCCCGAGCGACATCCACGATCCGCAGGAAGTCCGGGAGCGCGCCGAAGCCCTGACGCTGGAACTGGGAACGACCATCGCGCCAGGCTTCGAGGCGCTGGCTTTCAAGGCCTCGCGTGAGATCGAGGACATCTACGAGCTGACCTACATCTGCAAGGACGGCAGCCGGTTTCCCGCCATCGTGTCGATCACGGCTTTGCGCGACGACTATGGCGCCATCATCGGCTACCTGCTGATCGGCACCGACAACTCGGTTCGCAAGCGCGTCGAATCCGAGCTGCACGAGGCGATGGCCGTGGCGGACAAGGCGAATCGCGCGAAGTCCGAGTTTCTCTCCAGCATGAGCCATGAACTGCGCACGCCGCTGAACGCCATCCTCGGCTTCGCGCAGCTGCTGGAAACGGGCGCGCCATCGCCCACGGTAACGCAGAAACGAAATATCGACCAGATCCTCAAGGCCGGGTGGTACCTGCTGGAGCTGATCAACGAAATCCTCGACCTCGCGTTGATCGAGTCGGGCAAATTGACGCTGTCGAACGAGCCGGTTTCGCTGGCCGAGGTGATGGTCGAATGCCGGGCAATGATCGAGCCGCAGGCCCGCAAGCGCGGCCTCGGCATGACGTTTCCACAGTTCGAGATTGTCCGCTTCATCATGGCAGACCGCACGCGGGTCAAGCAGGTCCTGATCAATCTCCTCTTCAACGCGATCAAGTACAACCGGCCGCAAGGGGCGGTGGCCGTCGAATGCAAGCTGGTCGAACCCGATTCGATCCGCATCTGCGTGCGTGATACCGGGATCGGGCTCGCCCCGGAGCAGCTTGCACAACTTTTCCAGCCGTTCAACCGGCTCGGCAAGGAGGCCACGGCGGAGGAGGGCACAGGCATCGGACTGGTGGTGACCAAGCGGCTGGTGGAGCTGATGGGAGGCACCATCGGGGCCGATAGCACCGTGGGCGTGGGGAGCGTCTTCTGGGTCGAATTCCCATTGACGTCGGCGCCGCAGTTGGTTGTCCTGGAGTCCGAACAAGCCGCTGCGGCCAGTCCGAAGGCGCCCGATGGCACGCCGAAGCGCACCTTGCTTTATGTCGAGGACAACCCCGCCAACCTGGAGCTGGTCGAACAACTCGTCGCGCGCCGCCCCGACCTGCGCTTGCTGAGCGCCGCCGACGGCACGCTGGGCATCGAATATGCGCGCGCCTGCCTGCCCGAAGTGATCCTGATGGACATCAATTTGCCGGGGGTCAGCGGAATCGAGGCGATGAAGATCCTGCGCGCCGACCCTGCAACGGCGCATATCCCGATCATCGCGCTCAGTGCCAACGCAGTGCCGCGCGACATCGAGAAGGGGCTGGAGGCCGGATTCTTCAACTACATCACAAAGCCGATCGTGGTCAGCCAATTCATGGATGCGTTGGACATCGCCTTGATCCATTCGCAAAAGGACCTCCAACTGACCGGAGCGCAGCCATGAGAGTGAGCGCCGCCGAAATCCTGGACGCCCGCATCCTGATCGTGGATGACCAGGCAGCCAACGTCAGCCTGCTCGAGCAAATGCTGCTCGAGGCCGGCTACGTTGCCGTGACCTCGACCATGGACCCGCGCGAGGTCGGCGCATTGCATCGCGCCAGCGGCTACGACCTGATCCTGCTGGACCTGCAGATGCCCGGCATGGACGGATTCCAGGTCATGGAAGCCCTGCAGGCGGACAACACCGACGGTTACCTTCCTGTTCTCGTCGTCACCGCCGAACCCGGCCACAAGCTGCGGGCCCTGCAGGCCGGCGCAAGGGACTTCATCAGCAAGCCGTTCGATCTGGTCGAAGTCAAGACGCGCATCCGCAACATGGTGGAAGCGCGGCTGCTGTACAAGCGGCTCGAGGATTACAACAAGGAGCTGGAAGAAACCGTCAGGGTACGCACGGGCGAGTTGAGCGCGAGCGAAGCGCGCTACCGCAGCCTGATCGAACTGGCTTCCGACTGGTACTGGGAACAGGACGAGAACGGCGCGTTCACCAAGGTTTCCGGCCCCGTGCAGGAGATGCTTGGCTTGCAGGGCGATGCGCCCGAGACGGGCACGGTCCGGGGCCTGGGATGGAACGAGGCGGAACGGCAGATGCTGCGAGCCGCCATCGCGGCCCGCGAGCCGTTCCTAGACTTCGTCTTCAGCCGTGTCAACGCCGACGGTTCGCAGCAGAAATTCCAGGTCAGCGGCGAGCCGATGTTCGGCCCGGCCTGCAGATTCCTCGGCTATCGCGGCATCGGCATGGAAATCACCGCGAGAAAGTAGCTATGTCCGACACGCCTTTTTTTCACGAAGCCTCCGGGACCGTCCGCTTCTGGGTGCTGGTCGAAGGACAACCATTGGCGGCGAGCGTCAGCCGCGAAGCGTTGCACCACCGCTACCGGTCCAACGCCCAGGGCGAGGACCCGATGGAAACCTATCGGGACAACGCGGCCGACATCGAAGCGGCAGTGCGCAGGCGCCTGGCCCAGGGCTCGCGCGAACCGGTGATGCTGCGCGAGTACGACCTGCGAGCGCAGTGATCCAGCTGGCGAGTCGCTTGTTCGGACGCCGTGCACCGTCGCCGCCGTGGAACGACACGGCACCGGTCAGGCAGGAGCTGTTCGGTATCGAACGGCTGGAGCAGCACGCGCAGACCCTGGCCGCGGCGCAGCCGACTACCGTCAAGCCGCAAGCCGTCCTGTCACTGCAGCGCCGGCTCGATGACAACGCGGGTGTCCTGCTGGCCGCTTATCGCGCCAGCGCGGCGGAACTGGAAAGCGGCCGCGGTGTCGTGCCCGCCGCCGAGTGGCTGCTGGACAACTACCACCTGGTCGAAGAGCAGATCCGCGAGATCCGCGTCGATCTGCCGCCGGGTTACTACCGGCAGCTGCCCAAGCTTGCCAGCGGCCCGTTCGCCGGCTATCCGCGCGTGTTTGGCCTGGCCTGGGCGTTCGTGGCCCACACCGACAGCCACTTCGATCCCGCGGCGCTGCGGCGCTTCATCGCCGCCTACCAGCGCGTGCAACCGCTCACGATCGGTGAATTGTGGGCGGTGGCGATCACGCTGCGCATCGTCCTCATCGAGAATCTGCGCCGCCTGGCCGACCAGATCACGGCCGGCCGGCGTGCGCGCGGCGACGCCCAGGCACTGGCGAACCGGCTGCTGGTCTCCGGCCACGCCCATTCCGCGCTCGAAACCGACATCGCCACGCGCGAGCAGGGGCCCTTGTCGGAGCTCTTCGCCGCGCAACTTGCCAAGCGGCTGAGAGACCAGGATCCGCGCACGACGCCGGCGCTCGGCTGGCTGGAGGAGCGGCTGCAGCTGCAAGGCACGTCCATCGGCGAAGTGGTGGAACACGCTCACCAGCGGCAAGGCGCTTCCAACGTCACCGTGCGCAACGTCATCACGAGCATGCGGCTGATCTCCGACATCGACTGGGCCGAGCTGTTCGAGAGCGTGAGCCTGGTCGATGAATGCCTGCGGCGGCGCAGTGCCTTCGCCGCCATGGATTTCGCCACCCGAAACCTCTATCGCAGCGCTATCGAACAGCTCGCCCGCGGTTCCGGATTGACCGAAATGGATGTTGCCGTTGTTGCGCTGGACGCTTCGCAGCAGGGCGCAGTGGCTTCAACGTATGCGGCCCAGGCCGAGCGAATCGCCGATCCCGGCTACCACTTAATCGCCGAAGGCCGGCGCGCGCTCGAACGGGCGATCGGTTTCGTGCCGCCATTGCGGCTGGCGATCACGCGCCTGCACATGCGCGTGGGAATCGCTGGCTACGTCGCGGCGATCCTGTTGCTCGCGACGCTGTTGCTGTCGCTGTCGCTGTGGGCCGTGTGGCGGCCCGACGTGGGCGTCGGCCTGCTGGTGCTGATCGCGCTGGTTGCGTTCCTTCCCGCGACCGACGTGGCGACGGCGCTGGTCAATCGCTTCACCTCCATGAGTGCCGGCGCGGTGGCCTTGCCCGGGCTGGCCCTTCGGGCCGGGGTTCCGCCCGGCTTGCGCACGCTGGTCGCCGTGCCGACACTGCTGACTAACCAGGCCGACCTGCTGGAACAGATCGAGCGCCTGGAGGTTCATCATCTCTCCGGCGCCGGCGGCGACATCGCTTTCGCACTGCTCGCGGACGGCCTCGATGCCGATCAGGAAGTGATGGAAAGCGACGCGCCACTGGTTGCCGTCGCCGCCGCGGCCGTCGCCGAACTGAATCGGCGCTACGGACCGGGTCCCGCCGGCGGCCCGCGCTTTTTCATGCTGCACCGGCGCCGCCTCTTCAACCCGGGCGAAAGCAAGTGGATGGGCTGGGAGCGCAAGCGGGGCAAGCTGCACGAACTGAACCGGTTGCTGCGAGGCGCCACCGACACCAGCTTCGTCGATCCGGCCGAGGCCGAGGGACACTTGCCCTCCGGTGTGCGTTACGTCATCACGCTCGATGCCGATACCCGGCTGCCGCGCGATGCCGCGCTTCGGCTGATCGGCAAGATGGCGCATCCGCTGAACCGGCCGCGCTACAGCCAGGCGCTGGGGCGTGTCGTGGGCGGCTACGGCATTCTTCAGCCGCGGGTCACCCCTTCGCTGCCGGTTGGCCGGGAAGGATCGTTCTACCAGCGGCTGTTCTCCGCGCCCGGAGGGATCGACCCGTACGCCGCAGCCGCATCCGACGTCTACCAGGACCTGTTCGGTGAGGGCTCGTACACCGGCAAGGGCATTTACGACGTCGACGCCTTCGAGGCCGCGCTGGCCGAGCGGGTGCCGGCCAATACCATGCTCAGCCACGACCTGTTCGAAGGCATTTTCGCGCGCGCTGGGCTGGCATCCGACATCGAAGTGGTCGAGGAGTTTCCCTCCCGCTACGACGTTGCCGCCAAACGCCAGCATCGCTGGACCCGCGGCGACTGGCAATTGCTGCCGTGGCTGCTGCGGCACCGCACTACGCACCACTCGGTGCCCGGCATTGGCTTGGGCAAGATACTGGACAACCTGAGGCGTTCGCTGGTGGCGCCGCTCACCCTCGCGACCCTGGGCCTGAGCTGGGCGCTGCCGCTGCCGTCGGCCGTCAAGGCAACGTTGCTGGTGCTGGCCGCAATGGCCATCCCGGTCTTCCTGCCGGCGCTGTTCGCCATCGTTCCGCGCCGGCCCGGCATTGATCTTCCCAAGCACCTGCGCGCGCTCGCCGGCGACCTGCGACTGGCGGCGTTGCAGACCGTCTTTTCGCTCGCCTTCCTGGCCGACCAGGCCTGGCGCATGGCCGATGCGATTTTCAGGACCCTGGTGCGCCTCGTGACGCGGCGCCACCTGCTGGAGTGGACGACGGCCGCCCAATCGGCGCAGTCGCCGCGCCTGGATGTGCGCGGCTTCTACCGGCAGATGGGCCGCGGCACGGGTCTGGGCCTGGCGATGGCCGGCGGTGCAATGGCATTCGCGCCTGCGTCCTGGCCGCTGGCGCTGCCGCTTGCGTTGCTGTGGCTGGCCGCACCGGCGCTTGCCTTATGGTCCAGCCGTGCGCCTACCGTCGCGCAGCGAGATGCGACGTCTCCCGCGCAGGAAAGCGAGCTGCGTCTCATTGCCCGGCGCACCTGGCGCTTCTTCGAAACCTTCGTCACGCCGCCCGAGAACATGCTGCCGCCCGACAACTTCCAGGTGGACCCCAGGCCGGCTCTTGCGCACCGCACTTCGCCCACCAACATCGGCCTTTACCTGCTCTCCGCGGTGAGCGCTCGCGATTTCGGCTGGGCCGGCACGATCGAAACCGTGGAGCGCATCGAAGCGGTGTTCGCCTCGCTGAACCGGCTGGCGCGCTTCAAGGGCCACTTCTACAACTGGTACGGCACGCTCGACCTGCAGCCGCTGGTGCCCGCCTATGTCTCTTCGGTGGACAGCGGCAACCTGGCCGGCCACCTGATCGTGCTGGCCAATGCCTGTGAGGAGTGGATCGCCGCACCGCTGGCGCCGCAGGCCCGGGCCGCCGCGGCGGACCACCTTCAGCTGGCCCGCGAAGCCATGGCCGGTTTGCCCGCCGCGAGCGGCGAGGGCGGGCGTCGGCTCGGCGTAATCCTGGACGAGATCGAAGCCCAGATGAATCGCGCCGAAATGGATCGACCGCTGCTCGCGGTGCTCAAGCGGCTGGCCGACAAGGCGGTCGTGGCAGCACGGGAGCTGCTGCCCATGCCGCAGGACGATGGGACGCCGGATCTGGTGTACTGGATCGAGGCCGCCAGCCGGGCGTTTGCCGAACATGGACGCGATCGGCTGCAAACGGCCGATGCACCGCTGCCGCTGGGAGCGCGCCTGAAGCTGCTCGCCTTCGAAGCGCGGGAAATGGCGCTGGCGATGGATTTCGCGTTCCTGGTCGATCCCGAGCGCAAGCTGCTGTCGATCGGCTATTCGCTGGTCGACAACCGGCTCGACTCCAGCTGCTATGACCTGCTCGCATCGGAAGCTCGGCTGGCCAGCCTGTTCGCCATTGCAAAGGGCGATGCGACGACGAGGCACTGGTTTCGCCTGGGCCGCACCGCGACACCGCTGGGCAGCGGATCGGCACTGATCTCCTGGTCCGGCTCCATGTTCGAGTACCTGATGCCCTCGCTCGTGATGCGCGCCCCCGCCGGCAGCCTGCTCGAGCAGACCTACCGGCTGGTGGTGCGCAGGCAGCAAGCTTACGGTGAAGCGCTGGACATTCCGTGGGGCATTTCTGAATCGGCCTACAACGCCCGCGACATGGAATTCACCTACCAGTACTCCAACTTCGGCGTGCCGGGACTGGGCCTGAAACGCGGTCTGGCCGAAGACATCGTGATCGCGCCCTACGCGACCGGGCTGGCGGCGATGGTCGACGCAGCCGGTGCGCTGCGCAATTACGAGCGGCTGGCCGGGATGGGCGCGGCCGGCCGTTATGGTTTCTACGAGGCCCTTGACTTCACCCGCGCACGCCTGCCCGATGACGCCGGCTTTGCCATCGTGCGCTGCTTCATGGCGCACCACCAGGGCATGACGATCGTGTCGATCGCGAACGCCTTGCACGACGGGCGCATGCGCGAGCGCTTCCATCGTGAACCGATGATCCAGGCTTGCGAGCTGCTGATGCAGGAGCGCATGCCGCGTGATGTTGCCGTGGCTCATCCGCGCGCCGAGGAAGTAAAGGCTTCCCCGGCGCAACCGATCGCGGCGGCTTCGGCGGTGCGGCGCATGCGCGGGCCCGGCGTCGGTGCTGCGATCACGCATCTGCTGTCCAACGGACGCTACGCCGTGATGCTGACCGCGGCCGGCGCGGGCTACAGCCGCTGGCGCGACATCGCGGTGACACGCTGGCGGGAGGATGCGACCCGCGACGACTCGGGATCGTTCGTCTTCCTGCGCGACATCGACAGCGGCGCGGTCTGGTCGGCCAGCGCCCTGCCCCTGGAGGGCGACGCAGTGACGCCCGAGGTCGTTTTCGGCGAGGACCACGCGGAATTCATGCGCAGCGACGGAACGCTCGCAACGAGCATGGAGGTGCTGGTGTCGGGCGAGGACGACGGCGAGGTGCGCCGGCTGCTCCTCGTCAACAGCGGGCGGAGAGCGCGCCAGATCGAACTCACGTCGTACGCCGAGCTGGTGCTCGCGCCGGCTGCCGCCGACAACGCGCACCCGGCGTTCGCCAAGCTGTTCGTGCAGACCGAGTACCTGCCGGAATTCGGAGCGCTTATCGCGACCCGGCGCCCGCGCGGACCCGGCGAACCGCCGATCTGGGCCGCGCATTTCGCGGTGGTGGAAGGCGAAGCCGCCAGCGAGATCCAGTACGAGTCGGATCGCGCGCGCTTCATCGGGCGCGGCGGCAGCATCGCATCGGCCGCGGCCATGCGCGCCGGCATATCGCTGTCCAATACGGCCGGCACGGTGCTGGACCCGGTGTTCTCGCTGCGCCAGCGCGTACAGGTTACGCCCGGCAAGTCGGCGCGCGTGGCTTTCTGGACCCTGGTGGCACCGTCGCGGGCCGAGCTGCTTCACCTGATCGACAAGCACCACGACCGCAATGCATTTGATCGCGCCAAGACGCTGGCCTGGACCCAGGCCCAGGTGCAGCTGCGCCACATTGGCGTGAAGGCCGAGGAAGCGGCCGACTTCCAGCGGCTGGCCGCGCCGATCCTGTATGCCGACGCCCGCTTTCGCGCGTCGTCGGAGGCGATCGTGCGCGGCGCCGGACCGCAGTCCGGGCTTTGGCCGCATTCCATTTCGGGTGACCTGCCGATCGTGCTGCTGCGCATCGACGAGATCGAGGACATCGCGCAGGTGCGCCAGCTGCTGCGCGCCCATGAATATTGGCGGATGAAACGGCTGGCGGTCGACCTGGTCATCCTCAACGAGCGCGCCGCGTCGTACGTGCAGGACCTGCAGGTCGCGATCGAAACGGCGGTGCGCAGCAGCCCGCGTTTCGGCGCGGAATTGGCGCAGGGCGCAGTGTTTGCCTTGCGTGCCGACCTGATGAGCGTGTCCGCGCGGGCGCTGCTGCAATCGATTGCGCGCGTCGCCTTGATTGCCCGGCGCGGCCCGATCGCCGACCAGCTCATGCTCGCCGGGGTGTCGCCATCATCGGCGCGCGTCCCGCGTCGGCCCAACGCCCCGGCACTGCCCGAGTACGTCAAACCACCACAGGACCTGGAATTCTTCAACGGCTTGGGCGGCTTCGCCGAGGACGGGCGCGAATACGTCGTCGTACTGGAGCAGGGCGCCACCACGCCTGCCCCCTGGATCAATGTGATCGCCAACCCGGCGTTCGGTTTCCAGGTGTCGGCGGAGGGCAGCGGCTACACCTGGGCCGAGAACAGCAGAGAGAACCAGCTCACACCCTGGTCGAACGATCCGGTCCGCGACCCGCCGGGGGAAGCGCTGTACGTTCGCGATGAATCCACCGGTCACCTGTGGACCGCCACCGCCCAGCCGATCCGCGACCAGGGAAACTACGTCGCGCGCCACGGCCACGGCTACAGCCGCTTCGAACACCAGGCCCATGGCATCGCGCTGGACCTGCTGCAGTACGTTCCGCTGGCCGACCCCATCAAGATTTCGCGTCTTGTCGTGCACAACGTCTCGGGCCGGCCGCGGCGTTTGTCCGTCACCGGCTACGCGGAGTGGGTGCTGGGAACTTCGCGCGGGGCCTGCGGGCCGTTCATTGCGACCGAGCTCGATGCCGCCACCGGAGCGTTGCTGGCCTGCAATTCCTGGAGCGTGGCCTTTCCCGGCCGGGTCGTTTTCGCGGACATGGGGGGCGCGCAGCAGTCGTTCACTGCCGACCGCACCGGTTTCCTCGGCCGCAACGGCGGACCCACTGTGCCGGCGGCGCTGGCCGGCAAAGCGGCGCTTTCCGGAGCGCTCGGCGCCGGCCTCGACCCCTGCGCCGCGCTGCAGCGCGTGGTGGACCTGGCGCCTGGTGAGAGCATTGAAGTGGTCTTCTTCCTCGGCCAATGCGAGTCGGCGCAGCAGGCGCGCGAGCTTGTCACCCGCTATCGGCGCGCCGACCTCGATGCGGTTCTGGCGGAAGTGACGCAGTACTGGCGCACCTTGCTCGGCACGGTCCAGGTGAAGACGCCGGACCGCGCCATGGACATCATGCTCAATGGCTGGCTGCTGTACCAGACGCTGGCGTGCCGGATCTGGGCGCGATCGGCTTTCTATCAGGCCAGCGGGGCCTACGGTTTTCGCGATCAGTTGCAGGACGGCATGGCGCTGGCCTTGGCCTGCCCGCAGGAAACGCGCCGGCACCTGTTGCATGCCGCCGGGCGCCAGTTCGAGCCGGGCGATGTCCAGCATTGGTGGCTGCCTCATACG
>DATNBX010000341.1:0-5997 GCA_035571795.1 Ramlibacter sp. | reverse complement strand
CCGGCCGCGCTGTCGCCCGAGGATATCGATTTCATCGGCATCCGCAGCGTCGACGCCGCCGAGAAGCAGCAGATCCGCAGCCTGGGGCTGCAGGTGTTCGACATGCGCCACATCGACGAGCACGGGATGCGCAACACCATGGTCGAGGCGCTGCACGACGTCGATGAAAACACCCATTTGCACGTGAGCTTCGACCTCGATTGCCTGGACCCGTTGGAGGCGCCGGGCGTGGGCACCGGCGTGCGCGGCGGACCGACCTATCGCGAAATGCAGCTGTGCATGGAGATGATCGCCGACACCGGCCGGCTCGGGTCGCTCGACGTGGTCGAGATCAATCCGGCCCTGGATGTGCGCAACCGCACCGCCGAACTCGCGGTGGAATTCGTACAGAGCCTGTTCGGGGCTTCGACGCTGGCGCGTTGAATTCATTCCCTCTTCCGAAGGAGAAAGAAACAATCGCCGGCCTTGCCAACATGCTGGCGTGCCGAAGGCGTGACCCCGGTCACTCTCCCAGTTGTTCGCCGTCGGCGTCCAGGTCCGTGTATTCCTGCGTGTCGGGATCGGCCTCGGGCAAGCCTTCGCCGTCCCGCGCGCGGGTCAGCCGGTCAGGCAGGATGTCGCCGCCTGCGCGGCCTTCGTCGCCCGTCGCGGAACCACGCTCACCGGTTCCCGCGGCGTCGCTGTCCTCGTGCATTTCGTCCGTGCCGACCGCATCGCTGCCGCTGTCGGAGCTGTCGCTCGGACCCAGCCGATCCGATCCTCGGCCGTCGGGTTGAGCGGGCGCCAGGTCGGCGCCCAGGATGCTGCTCTGTGCCATGGATGGCTCCTTGCTTCGTGTGACTGAAGTGAAGTCTCGCGCGCGGGGTGGAAACGCGGCGTCGGAAGCGGCGGTGCTGTGCTGTGGGACTGCGGCTACGCGGCGGCTGGCACTCCTGTGCAAGCCCATGCTGGGCAGCGGCAAGCCGGCTGGCGCTGGGCCAGCCGCAACTGTCCGGCCACGCTAATCACATGGAAATGAACAGCGCATAATTATTAGTTCCCCACCCCGAGGGAAGATGACCGAACTGACTGCCGACCACGCCGAGGAAGCGCTGGCCGATCTGATCGACAACGTAGTCCCCACGCACGGCTACCAGAAGACGCCGCTGGTCGGGCTAGGGGGTTCAGCTGGCTCCATCGCCGCGCTGCAGGCCTTCTTCCACGCCATGCCGCCGGACTCGGGCCAGGCTTTCGTGGTCATCATCCATCTTTCGCCCGAGCACCAAAGCACGCTGGCAGAAATACTGCAACGCTGCACGACGATGCCGGTCAGCCAGGTCAACGGGAAAGTCAAGGTTGAAGCCAACCGCGTCTATGTCATACCGCCGGGCAAGCTGATCAAGACGCTGGACGCTTCCCTGATTCTGGTGGACGAGCGCCCGACCCCCAGGGGCCGCCGCCCTATGGCGGTCGACTATTTCTTTCGCACGCTGGCCGACACGCACGGGCCGCACGCCGCCGGAGTCGTGCTGTCGGGCGCCGACAGCGACGGCGCGATCGGCATCAAGCGCATCAAGGAGCGCGGCGGCCTCACGGTGGCGCAGGATCCGCAGGAGGCCGAACACCTGAGCATGCCGCACGCGGCCATTGCCACCGGCATGGTCGACTGGGTGCTGCCGGTGGCCGAGATGGGGCCGCAATTGTCGCAGTACTTCGAGCTGGAAAAAAAGCTCAAGCTGCCGCCCGAGGAGCCATCGGCGCAGGAAGACGCCGCGGCGACTCCGGCCGCCGGCGATGAAGCCGCGCTGCGCGAAGTCATTGCCTTCCTGCGCAGCCGGACCGGGCGCGACTTCGCCTACTACAAGCGCGCGACCGTCGTGCGCCGCATCGCCCGGCGTATGCAGGTCAACGGCGTGCAGGACCTGCCCGGGTACCTGACATCGCTGCGGACCCGGCCGGGGGAAGCGGGCGCGCTGCTGCAGGACCTGCTGATCAGCGTCACCAACTTCTTCCGCGACGCGCACTGCTTCCGGGCACTGGATGCGCAGCTGGGCGAGCTGTTCAGGGACAAGGGGCCGAACGGCACCGTGCGGGTCTGGGTGCCCGCCTGCGCCACCGGCGAGGAGGCGTATTCGCTGGCCATCCTGCTCTCGGAAAAGGCGCGCGAACTCGAAGCGTCGCCGCTGATCCAGCTATTCGCCACCGACCTGGACGAGCAGGCGATCAGGACGGCACGCGAAGGCAGCTACCCCAGCACGATCGAATCCGATTTGTCCGAGGACCTGCTGCGCCGCTACTTCATCAAGCAGGCGCACGGCTACAAGGTGCGCCGCGACATACGCGAGATGGTGCTGTTCGCGCAGCACGACCTGCTGAAGGATTCGCCGTTTTCCCGCCTGGACCTGATCTCGTGCCGCAATTTGCTGATCTACCTGAACCGCGACGCCCAGCAGCGGGTGCTCGAGATCTTTCACTTTGCGCTGCTGCCGCGCGGCAAGCTGTTCCTCGGTTCGTCGGAATCGGTGGAGGACGCGGGCGAGCTGTTCTCGGCGACGGACAAGCAGCACCGCATCTTCATGCAGCGCCCCAGCTCGCGGGTCGGGCTGCCGATTGCGGCCGGTCCGAGCACGATCGCGCAGGCGCTGGAGGCGCAGCAGCAGTCGCTCGGCATTCCGGCATTCGCTAGCGGGGCGTATCAGCAGGCGGCAGTGGCCGGCCGCGTCGGAAAGCCGCCGGAGGGACGCGGCACCTCTTGGGGCGAGCTGCACTTCAGGCTGCTCGAATCGCTGGCGCCGCCCTCGGTATTGGTCAATGCCGAACACGACATCGTCCACTTGTCCGCCAGTGCCGGCCGCTTCCTGCACTACAGCGGGGGCGAGCCGAGCAAGAGCCTGTTGCGCGCCGTGCATCCGAGCCTGCGGATCGAATTGCGCGCGGCGCTGTATCAGGCGGGGCAGACGCAGTCCAGCGCCGAGGTGCTGGTCAGCCCGACCGAACTGGACGGCGAAAGCCGCGCGGTCACGATCCGGGTATCACCCGTCGTCGATCTGGGCGCCGAGCTGTTCCTGGTGACGTTCAGCGCCCGAGCCATGGGCGCAACTGCCCAGCCGGACACAGTCCAGGCGGAGCCGCTCGAGGCCCAGCCGGCGGCGCGCCACCTGGAGCGCGAACTGGAGCGGCTGAAGACGCACCTGCGAGACACGGTGGAGGAGTACGAGGCATCGACCGAGGAGCTCAAGGCCAGTAACGAAGAGCTTCAGGCCATGAACGAGGAGATGCGGTCGGCCACCGAGGAGCTGGAGACCGGCCGCGAGGAGCTGCAATCCATCAACGAGGAACTGACCACCGTCAATCAGGAGCTCAAGAGCAAGGTCGATGAATTGAGCCGCTCCAACAGCGACATCCACAACCTGATGAATGCGACGGCGATCGCGACGGTCTTTCTCGACCGGGAGCTGCGCATCACGCGATATACCCCGGCGGCCGTCGCGCTGTTCAACCTGATCGCGACCGACCTCGGCCGCCCGCTGGCCGATCTGGCAACGCGGCTGGACTACCCACAACTGGGCAACGATGCGCGAAAAGTGTTGGACCGCCTGGTGCCGATGGAGCGCGAGGTGGGCCTGCGGGATGGCAAATGGTTCCTGTCGCGCCTGCTGCCCTACCGCACCATGGACGACCACATCGGGGGGGTGGTGGTTTCGTTGATCGACATCACCGCGCGCAAGCAGGCCGAAGAGGCGCTTCGCAGCAGCCAGGAGCGCTTGCGCATGGTGGTGGAAAACGCGACCGAGTTCGCGATCTTCTCGACCGATCTGGAAGGCCGGATCACCATCTGGAACAGCGGGGCGCAGCGGCTGCTCGGTTATGCCGAGGCCGAGATGCTGGGCCAGCCCTTGGACACAATCTTCACCGATGAAGATCGTGCCGCCGGCGGCGCCGGGAGCGAAATGCAGACAGCGCTGGCCGAAGGCCGTGCCAGCGACGACCGGCTGCACCAGCGCAAGGATGGCAGCCGCTTCTGGGCCAGCGGCGCGATGATGCTGATGCGCGATGCGCAGGGCCGCGCGGTCGGGTTCGTCAAGATCCTGCGGGACCAGACGGCCGCTCGCGAGGCCCACCAGGCGCTGGAGCACAGCCAGGCCGACCTATTACGTGCGCTGGAGGAAACCGAAGCGGCGAGACGGGAATTGCAGGCGGCCGATACCGCCAAGGACCGCTTTCTCGCGGTGCTGTCGCACGAGTTGCGCAACCCGCTGGCTTCGATCGACAGTGCGGGGGCGCTATTGCTCACGCAGGGCGTGCCGGCGAGCGATCGCGAATCGGCAGCCCAGGTAGTCAAGCGGCAGGCCGGCGCGATGAAATCACTGCTGGATGACCTGCTGGACGTGTCGCGGCTGAAGCTGGGCCGGCTCGAATTACGCCGCGAGAAGGTGCTGCTGTCGGATGTCGTGCAGGCGGCGCTGGAGTCGACCCGGCCGCTGCTGGAAGCGGTGCGCCACGAGCTCAAGGTCGACCTGCCGGGCTATGAGATCGAACTCGACGCGGACCCCTTGCGCCTCTGCCAGGTGCTGGCCAACCTGCTGACCAACGCAATCAAATACACCCCGGCCGGCGGCAAGATCATCCTGAAGGCGCGCCTGGAGGGCGAGCAGATGGTGGTCAGCGTCAGCGACAACGGTGTGGGCATCGAGCCGGCGCAGATCGAACGCATGTTCGACATGTTCGCGCAGGCCCGGTCAGTGGCCAACCACGGCTACGGCGGGCTGGGCATCGGCCTGGCGCTGGTGAAGAGCATCGTGGAACTGCATGGCGGCCGGGTCGAGGCGTTCTCGGGCGGCCCCGGGCAAGGCAGTGAGTTCCATGTCTTGCTCCCGGCGCAGCGGGCCGCCGCACGGCGGCCCGCTGCGGCCGAGGCGCCGAGCGCGGCCGCGACACAGTCCGGCACACGCGGCTTGATCCTCATCGCCGACGACAACGTGGATGCCGGCTGGGGCATATCGCAGCTGCTGGAAATAGCCGGCTTCGAGACAATTGTCGTGAACGGCGGCAACGAAGCGGTGCGGGAGGCACGGCACCACCAGCCCGAGGTCGGGATCATCGACGTCGGGATGCCCGACCTGAACGGCCACGAGGTGGCGCGGCAGATCCGCCAGACCGAATGGGGCAAACGCATGGTGCTGATCGCGGCAACCGGCTGGGGCCAGGATTCGGACGAGCGCGCGGCGATCGCGGCCGGCTTCGACACCCACATGACCAAGCCGTTGGACCTGCGCAAACTCAGCGCAGTGGTGGACGACCTGCTGCTGCGCCGGCGGCAGAAAGAGGCGGCCTGAAGCCGCACCGCGGCCGGCGATGACGCGACCGCCCGGACACACCTAGCGGATGAACCGCCCGTTGCGCGCGACCATCGTCATCTCCACGAATTTCGATGCGTTGCTGCCCGGCTGGCTGAAGTTCACGTCGAAACCCCCCAGGTCGTGCCGCTTGATGCTCCAGAGCGACTCGATGAACCGCTCGCGCGAGGGATTGCGGCCGGCCCGGTTCAGCGCCTCCAGGAACACGCGGGCGTTGATGTAGCCTTCCAGCGCCAGGTGCGAAGCGTCCAGCGGCGTGCCGGCGGTTTTCCAGGCCTGCTGGAACTGGCGCACGATCGGAACCGTCACCCCGGTCGGCAAGGGCACGACCTGCGACACGGCGATGCCCACGCCGTCATCGCCCAGGTCGCGCAAGGTCGCGGCCGAGCCCATCACCGACAGCGCGTAAAGCGGCATGCCGCGGCGCAGCTTGCGCATCGCCTTGACGAAGTCCACCGTGGGCTTTCCGGCCAGCCCGACCAGCACCGCTTCGGGATTGCCTTCGATGATCTTGGCCGCTGCCGCCGCGGCGTCGTCGCCGGAGTTCTCCACGGTGGCCACGGCGCCGCCGCCCAGTTTGTACTTCTCCATGGCAGCGCGGGCCGCGTCGTAGACCTCCTTGCCGAAGGCGTTGTTCTGGTACGCGATGCCGATCCGCTTG
>DATNBX010000340.1:0-11203 GCA_035571795.1 Ramlibacter sp. | reverse complement strand
GCGCGCATCGTCGATGGCGATGGCGAACATGCCGTTGAGCTTGTCGAGGAAGGAAATGCCTTCGCGCTCATACAGGCGCAGGATGACTTCGGTGTCCGAGGCCGTGCGCAACACGACCCCTTGCCGGCGCAGCTGCGCAGCCAGCTCGATGTAATTGAAGATCTCGCCGTTCTGGACCACGGCCACCTGTCCATCGTCGGAAACGAACGGCTGATGGCCGCCTGCGATGTCGATGATCGACAGCCGCCGGTTGCCCAGGGCGACTCCGCGCTGCGGCTGGTGCCAGATCCCCTCGTCGTCCGGCCCGCGATGGATCAACTTCTGCGCCATCGCGGACAGCGCATCGCCCGGCATGGCGCGCCGCGCGCGGTCCCAGTAACCGAAGATGCCGCACATCAGTGTCCCGCCCTGCAAATATCTGGCATTTCGTTCGTGTCCATGCCCTGGTCAGTTGGAGCCCTTGCCGCCCAGCCGGGCCAGCGTCCAGCCGATGATCCGCAAGTCCAGCCACAGGTTGTGTTCGCGGGCGTAACGCAGGTCCAGTTCCAGGCGCTGCGCCTCGGTTGCCTGGGAACGCAACAGGGCCTGCGCAAGCCCTGTTATGCCGGGCCGCACGCTGCAGCGCCGAGCCCAATCGGCCTCGCTGTACAGCGAGCGCTGCGCCGGCACGTCGGGCCGCGGACCGACCAGGCTCATGTCGCCCGCCAGCACGTTCAATAGCTGGGGCAGCTCGTCGATGCTGGTGCGGCGCAGGAAACGTCCCACCTCGGTGATGCGGGGGTCGTCGCTGGCCGTATGGTACGGGCCGATGGCCGCGGCGTTCCTGACCATGCTGCGGAACTTGTACATCCCGAACTCCCGCCCGCGCAACCCCAGCCGGGTCTGCCGAAACAGGATGGGCCGACCGCTTTCCAGCGCGATGGCGGCGGCCGCCGCCGCGAGAATCGGCGACAGGAGGATCAGCGCAAGCAGGGACAGCGACACGTCCAGCGCCCGTTTCATTGCGACGGTCCCGCGCCGGCCGCGATCCGTTCGATGAGGGCGGCGATGCGCCGGCCATCGGCATCCACTTGCGCCGGCGACCGCCGCGCGAGCTCTCGCTCGGCCCGCCGCAGCTTTTCCACTTCCGCCTCGAAGGCGCCGCTGTCCTCACCTCGATGGAACGTGCGCGAGAGGATCACCGAACCTGAGCGCAGCCGCAAGTGTTCAGCCAGCACATCGCGACCGGGCAACAATCCTTCGTCCACCCGCGCGATTCCGCCGAATCCGAAACGCAGGCCCTGGCGCCTGGCTGCCGCCGCGACCCGCTCCACCATTCCCAGCGCCAGCGGTTCGAACATGAAGCGTTGGCCCAGCGAGATATGCAGGTCATTCAGGCCGACATACACCTCGGCCAGGCCGGGCGTCGCGATCCATTCGTCCAGGCAAGCCAGCGCGGAGCCGGTTTCCAGCAGCGGCACGATCGGAACGCGGCCGGCCACCAGGGCGGCAAATTCGCGCACTTGCTGCGCCTGCGTGAACATCGGCAGCATCAGCAGGTCGGCGCCCTGCGCCAGCACCGCCTCGACCTCGGCGGCCGTTCCGGCGTTGAGTGGATTGACGCGAACCATCAAAGGCGAATTGCGCAGCAGCGGCTTGATACGGCCTACGTCCTCGATGCTGTGGGCGCTGATGAAGGTACTGCGCCCCGCCTGGCGCTCGGCCTTGCCCAGGCGCTCGAGGTCGACAAAAAGCCTGAAGCCGCCGAGCGTGTCGCAACGGCGCGCGAACGCCGGATCGTTCGAAATCTGGATCAGTTCAAGCATGGGGGCCGGTCATTATCGCGCCAGGGCCGCGCGCAGATCGGCGCTTCCCCACCAGGTCGCGCCCATCACGGCCAGACCTGCCAGGCCGGCGATCGCCAAGCCAAGCCACAAGTCGATAGATGACGGCAGCCACGACTGTGTGGCCAAGCCCGCCGCAATCAACAGGCAGGCGAACGAAATCGCCATCGACCGCCAGGGCAGCCAGGCCCGCGCCTGCGGCCCCAGGGCGGCGACCACCACGATTGCCACGAAGCCGAGCAGCCAATTGAGCAGCACCATCAGCGCGGCTCCATCGTTTGAACCCCGCGCCCCGATTGCCAGCAGCATTGCCAGCGCCAGCCCGTACGCCAACACAGCGGCCTTCATCCGGCCGCGTGCGGCCAACACCGTCAGGGCCACGGCAATCAATGCTTGCGGCAAGAGCCCCCAGGCGCCGGCAGCGCCCCAATGTGCGATGCGCTCAAGTGCCTGCGGCTGCATGCGTCCCCATCCGAACAGCAGGCGTGCGATGGCCGGGGCACCCACCAGGAGGGTGGCCGCGGCGGCGCAGGCCAGCGCCCAGGCGAGTGCGACCGCGCCGCGCAAGGCGCTCTGCGTCGCCGCAGAATCGCCGCGCGCCAGCGCCTTGGCAATGGCCGGAAAGGCGAGCGTCGCGATCAGCTGGATGGCCAGGATCAGCGGAAGCTCGACCAGTTTCCAGGCGTAATTGAACGTTGCCAGCGCGCCTTCGCCCGCCTGCGAGGCGACCGAGCGTGCTGCGAACGGCAAGGCCAGCGGCAGGCCGGCCGACAACACCGCCCAGAGCCACACGGTCGGCCCCGGCAGCGCCGCAATCTCGTCGCCGACCGAACCATCGTCATCAGCCGGCCGCGGTGTGCGCCAGTGCAGCCAGGCCAGCCGCAGGAGCATCGCCGCAACCAGCCCGGCACCCAGCCACGGCATCGCTTCGATCCCGGGGCGGCGGGTCGCGGCCCACAGGATCGCCGCGATGAGGATGGCGTTGACCACGAGGTTGGCCGAGTACATGCCGGTGAAATCGCGCTCGTGCTGCAACCGGGTTGCCCACAAGGCCGCCAGCAACGCGGCCGGCAAGGCCAGCGCGCTCCACACCATAGCGCCAGCCGCGGCAGGCACCATCGCGGGCGGCAGCCCACTGGCCAGCCAGCCGACTGCGCCTTGGCGCCACAGCAGCAACGCCAGGGCCAGCGCAGCGCCTCCCGCCAGCAGACCCCAGCCCACCTTGCGTTCGATCGCCGCTACCTGTGCCCGAGACTGCCCTGCCCAGACCGGCACCAGTACGTAGGCCAGCGCGCCACTGGCCAGAACGCCGGCCAGCCAGTCGGGCAAAGTCAGCATCAGTACCGCCACGTCGGCCAGGCCGGAGGTGCCGAACGCCGCCGCCTGCGCGGATTCACGCGCCAGTCCGAGCAGCCGGCTGGCCAGCAGCAGGGCCAGGGACAGAAGGCCGGCTTTCAAAAACATGGCCTAGTGTCCTGTCCCACAAATATGTGTGCTCTCGCTGGCCCGTATCGGGCCGCAGGCAAGGCGTGGGCACAGGTCAATACTGGACGTATTGACCTGTGACCGCAACGCAGGATGCGGCCCGATACGGGCCAGCCCGAAGGGTTCGGCCCCTGCGGCGCCCTCGCCAGCCGGCCAAAGGGGATCAAGACGCCCAGTCTTGACCCCCTTTGGCCGGCCGCCGATCATCACCGCATTGACTCGAACGAGAGCGCACATATTTGTGGGACAGGACACCAGATTATCGAGGGCGGCAAGGGCGCATCCGCCAAAAAACTAAAATCGATGGTTTGGCCCCCGCCTGCCCTTTCCCTCCTTTTCCATGTCCGACAAGAACCCCCCTGCCCCGCCCGCGCCTGCCACCGACGAAAACCAGCTCATCGCCGAGCGCCGCGAAAAGCTCAAGGCCCTGCGGGAAGCCCAGCGGCAAGGCAAGGGCGTCGCCTTCCCGAACGATTTCAAGCCCGGCCACCATGCGGGCGACCTGCACGCCCACCATGGCGCCAAGACGCCCGAACTGTTGGCCGAAGAAGATATCCGCATCAGCGTCGCCGGCCGCATGATGCTCAAGCGGGTGATGGGCAAGGCCAGCTTCGCGACGGTACAGGACGCCACCGGGCGGTTCCAGATCTACGTCACCCGCGACGATGTGGGCGAAGAAACCTACGCCGCCTTCAAGCATTGGGACCTGGGCGACATCATCGGCGCTGAGGGCAAGCTGTTCAAGACGCGTACCGGCGAGCTGTCGCTGCACGCCACCAGCATCCGCCTGCTCACGAAGAGCCTGCGCCCGATGCCCGACAAGTTCCATGGCGTGGCGGACCAGGAAGTGAAGTACCGCCAGCGCTATGTGGACCTGATGATGGACCCGGCCGCGCGCGACCGCTTCGTGGCACGCAGCAAGGCCGTCAGCGGCATCCGCGAATTCATGGTCTCGCACGGCTTCCTGGAAGTCGAAACACCGATGCTCCATCCCATCCCAGGCGGCGCCAACGCGAAGCCCTTCGTCACGCATCACAACGCGCTGGACCAGGAAATGTTCCTGCGCATCGCGCCCGAGCTGTACCTGAAGCGCCTGATCGTCGGCGGGTTCGAGCGGGTGTTCGAAATCAACCGCAGCTACCGCAACGAAGGCATCTCGGTGCGCCACAACCCCGAATTCACCATGATGGAGTTCTATGCGGCCTACTGGAACTACCTCGACCTGATGGACTTCACCGAAGCGCTGATCCGGGACGCCGCGGAAAAGGCTGTGGGCACGTTGAAGCTAACCTACAGCGGCCGGGACGTGGACCTGTCGCAGCCCTTCGAGCGCCTGACGATCCGCGATGCCATCCTCAAGCACACGCCGGCCGGCGGCCATGTGGACGATCGCGATTGGCTGATCAACGCGCTGCGCAAGCTGGGGTTGACCGAGGAAAAGGACAAGCTGTCCGGCCGGTCACTGGCGAGCCTGCAGGTCATGTACTTCGAGGAAACGGTGGAGGAAAAGCTGTGGCAGCCGACCTTCATCATGGAGCATCCGACCGAGATCTCGCCGCTGGCGCGCGCCAACGACGAAAGGCCGGAGGTGACCGAGCGCTTCGAGCTCTATATCACGGGGCGCGAGTTCGGCAATGGCTTTTCCGAACTCAACGACGCGGAGGAGCAGGCGGCTCGCTTGCGGGGCCAGGTCGACGCCAAGGACGCCGGCGACGACGAGGCCATGTTCTACGACCACGATTTTGTGCGGGCGCTGGAATACGGCATGCCGCCGACCGGCGGCTGCGGCGTCGGCATCGACCGGCTCATGATGCTGCTCACGGACAGCCCGAGCATCCGCGACGTCATCCTGTTTCCTGCGCTCAAGCGCGAAGGCTGAAGCGCGCAAAGCATGCCTGCATCTGGGCAGGGCCGGCGGTCCGTGTGTCCGTGGGAGCCCTTTCTCCACGTGCCCGCCCCTTCGTTAAGGCGGGCGGTGCGTACTTGCGGGCGCAGGCCCATTCGCGGTTGCTACAGAGCGAGCGTACCAACGACATGTTGACGCCGTGATGTTGGCCAACCCGGGCAGACCCCCGCGAGCGTGCGCCGGAGAACGCAAGTTCCACCGGCCGCCGGCGCGAGGTGGTCGCCTGAGACCCGACGAACGTAAAGAACTTAGCTCAAGCGAAACGCCGCGAGCGCCGGAGCCTGAAACTGGACCTACGGCAGCAGCCCCAGCGCGTGGATGTAGTCGGGGTGGATCATCAAGGCGTCCCACGACTGTGCCGGCGTGGCCGGCAACAGCGCCAGGCGCCGCTGCTCGCTTGCGCCTCTGGGTTGCCACCGCTCCTTGAGCTGCGCCTCTGCCACGCCGTCCAGCAACATGTCGACGGCGGTCGGATCCTGCACCGACTGGTTGCACAGCAGCACCATGTCGCAGCCAGCATTCAGCGCCGCGATGGCGGCCTCGGTGTAACTCACGTCGCGGCCCTCGATCAGGCGCGCGCCCGCCATGCTGAGATCATCGCTGAAGATGGCGCCGCCGAAACCCAGTTGCCCGCGCAGGATGTCGTTCAGCCAGCGGCTCGAAAAACCGGCCGGCCGCGAGTCCACCTTCGGGTAGATGACGTGAGCTGGCATCACGCTGGACAGCGACGAGTTGAGCCATCGGTAAGGAGCCGCGTCGTCGGCCAGGATTGCCTCGAGCGTGCGCTCGTCCACCGGGATATCGATGTGCGAATCCGCGCTGACGAAACCGTGCCCCGGGAAGTGCTTGCCGCAATTGGCCATGCCGGCGCGCAGCAATCCATGCATCAGGCTCTTGGCCAGCAGCGCCGCGACGCGCGGGTCGCGATGGAAGGACCGGTCGCCGATCACACCGCTTTCACCCCAGTCGAGGTCGAGCACGGGCGTGAAGCTGAAGTCCACGCCGCAGGCCCGCAATTCGGCGCCCAGCACATAGCCCACGGCGGTGGCCGCGTTGGTGGCGGCCATCGCGCCCGCGCCGCCGCCCTGGCCCTGGTCGTCCATCCACAGCTGCCCGATCGCACGCATCGGCGGCAGGTGGGTAAAGCCGCCGGTGCGGAAACGCTGCACGCGCCCGCCCTCATGGTCGACGCAAATCAGGAGGTCCGGACGGACGGATTTGATGTCGGCACATAGCGCTGAAAGCTGGTGGCGGTCCTGCCAGTTGCGGCCGAACAGGATGATTCCGCCTGTCATGGGGTGCGACAGCCGGCGCCGGTCCGCCTCGGTCAGGACCAGCCCGGCAACGTCAAGGATCAGCGGAGCGTGTTCGCTCATGGCGCAGTTTTCTTCTCGACCACGACGAAGCTCGCAGCGTAGTCGCTTTCATCGGTGACGGTCACGTGCGCCGCGAGCCCTTGCGCCTCGAACCAGTCCTTGAGCCCACCGTGCAGGATGATGACCGGCTTGCCGCTCGGCAAGTTCGCGATCTCGCACAGGCGCCATGTCATCGGCATGCGCAGTCCCAGCCCGGCTGCCTTGCTGAACGCCTCTTTGGCGGAAAAGCGCGTCGCCAGGTAGCGCAGCCCGCGCTCCGGCCAGCGGGCACTGCGGGATTTCCAGACCTTCAACTCAGAGTCGCTCAGGATCTTGCCCGCAAAACGTTCGCCGTGCCGCTGCAGCGACGCGCGGATGCGGCGCACGTCGCAGATGTCCGTTCCGATGCCGTAGATCATGAGCCGGGACCGGTGCCGGCGGCACGGGCAATGCAGGCGAGATACGCCTCCACGGTCGACGCGTATCCCAGTTCCAGGGCGTCCGCGATCAGCGCGTGTCCGATCGAAACCTCGCGCACGCCGGGCACGGCGCGCAGGAAGTCGGTCAAGTTCTCGCGGTTGAGGTCATGGCCGGCGTTGACCTCCAAGCCGGCGGCCTGGGCGGCCCGGGCCGCATCGGCAAACCTGCGCAGCACCTCATCCTGGCGGTCGGTGCCCCAGGCGCGCGCATAGCTTTCGGTGTAAAGCTCCACCCGGTCGGCGCCAACAGCCGCGGCCTGCGCCATCGCCTGCGGTAGCGGATCCATGAAAAGGCTCACACGCACTCCCAGCGAGCGGGCCTGCGCTATCAGGGGCCTGAGCCGTTCGCTTTCGGCCGGCAGGTTCCAGCCGTGGTCGCTGGTGAACTGGCCTTCGCTGTCGGGCACCAGCGTGCATTGGTGGGGCCGCAGTTCGCTCACGAAATCCATCAGGTTGTGGAACGGATTGCCTTCGATGTTGAACTCGGCGCCGGGCCATGATTGCAGCAGCCGGTGCAGCGCGCGCACGTCTTCGGGGCGGATGTGCCGTGCGTCCGGCCGCGGATGCACGGTGATTCCGTTGGCGCCGGCCTGCAGGCACAGGATTGCCGCGCGTTCGACGCTGGGGATGCCCAGATGGCGCGTGTTGCGCACCAGGGCCACCTTGTTGAGATTCACCGATAAAGCCGTGAGGAGCATGGTCATAGGGCCTGCAGGTCGATCATCAGCTGGCGGGTGCGCAGCGTCGCGACGCCGCAATGGTAGTTCAGGAGCGTGCGCAGCTGCGGCTTGAGTTCTGCTGCGGCGCCAGCGCACTCGCGCAATATCGCTGCGAACGGAGCGCTCTCATCGAGCGCACGCTGCAGGGCCTGCCATTGGCTGCCGCTCAGGCTCGCCCGCCCATCGCCGGCGGCCGCCTGGACCAGGCCCCCTTCGGGCACCAGGCTGTAACGCGCCTGCGCAGCCACCGGAACCAGCGTCAGCGTTTGCACGTCCAGCACGGGCAGCAGCCCGATCTCGCGCAGCAGCACCAGTTCGAACGCGCGCAGCGCCGGCTCGAGGGCCTCGCCGTGTTCGGACGCCAGCACCTGGACGGCGCAGGCATAAGCATCAAACAGGCCTGAATGCGGATCGTCGCGGGCGAGCAGGCGCAGCACGAGTTCGTTGAGGTAATAGCCCGACAGCAGGTTCCCGCCCGTCGGCATGACTTGCCCTCCCACCCATTCGGCACCTTTGAGCGTCCGGATCTCCGCATCCCCGCTGAACGCCACGCGCAGCGGCTGCAGCGGCAGCAGGATCGGGCGGAAATTGGAACTGGGCCGCTTCGCGCCTTTGGCGACCAGCGCGACCCGGCCGTAGTGGCGGGTGAAGACTTCCAGGATCAGGCTGGATTCGCTCCAGTCGTAACGGTGCAGGACGAAGGCGGGCTCGTCGGAGGTTCGTTGCACCATGGGATGGATTTATCAATGAGGGCGCCGGCCGGTTGTCCGGAACCTGGACTCACTCGTAGCCGAAGCTGCGCACCCGCGCTTCGTCGTCCGCCCAGCCGCTGCGCACCTTGACCCAGAGTTCCAGGAATACCTTGCAATCCATCAGCTTTTCCAGCTCCTGGCGCGCCTCGGTGCCGATGCGTTTCAGCCGCTCGCCTTTGTCACCGATCACCATGGCCTTGTGGCCATCGCGTTCGACCACGATGGTCGCCGCGATCCTGACCATGCGGCCGTGCTTCGGACTCGGCTCTTCCTCGAACTTGTCGACAACGACCGTCGAGGTGTAAGGCAATTCGTCACCAGTGAACCGGAACAGCTTCTCGCGCACGGTCTCGGCGGCAAGGAATTTCTCGGTGCGGTCGGTGAGCTCGTCCGGGCCGTACCACCAGGGCTGCTCGGGCAGGTATTTCTCGCAGATCGCGAACAGGCGCTCGACATCCTTCGCGTTCTTGGCCGACATCGGCACGTACTCGGCGAATTCGTGGCGCTGCTGCATATCGCGCAGCCAGGGCGCAAGGTCGCCGCGGCGATGGACCTGGTCGAGCTTATTGGCTATCAGCAGCGCCGGCACCCCCGGCTTGAGCAGTGCCAGGACCTTGGCGTCCGCCGGCGCGAACTTGCCGGCCTCCACCACGAACAGCACCAGGTTGACGTCGCCGACCGCCCCGACCACGGCCCGGTTGAGCGAACGGTTCAGGGCCGTGGTGTGGCGGGTCTGGAAGCCCGGCGTGTCGACGAACACGAACTGCGTGGCAGCGATCGTGCGGATGCCGGTGATTCGATGCCGCGTCGTCTGCGCCTTGCGCGAGGTGATGCTGATTTTCTGGCCCACCAGCGCGTTCAGCAACGTCGACTTGCCCACGTTGGGCTTGCCGACGATCGCTATTGCCCCGCAGCGCTGCGCTGCCGCGTCCATCATTTTCCCTTGGCCTTGAGCGCCAGCAGCATCGCGGCTGCAGCCGCCTGTTCACCGGCGCGGCGCGATGCGCCGATCCCGCGCTCCACGACATGCAGCTCGGCAATCTCGCATTCCACGTCGAACGTCTGCTTGTGGGCGGCACCCAGTGTCGCTGCGACCCGATAGACCGGAAGCTTCATCTTGCGGCCTTGCAGCCATTCCTGCAGCTCTGTCTTTGGGTCCTTGGCCGTAGCGGCCATGTTGGGATTGATCTCGACATCGATGAACAAGCGCCGCACCAGCGCTTCGGCCGCGGCGTACCCGGCGTCGAGATGGACGGCGCCGATCACCGCCTCCAGCGCATCGGCCAGGATCGAGGGGCGGCGGCTGCCGCCGGAGCGCATCTCGCCTTCGCCCAGCCGGATGAGGTCAGGCAGTCCCAGGCCGACGGCGAGCTGGTGCAGCGTCTCCTGCTTGACCAGATTGGCCCGCACTCTGGACAACTCCCCTTCGGGCAAAGCCTTCAGCCGGTCGTACAGGAGCGCCGCAACGGCGAGATTGAGGACCGAATCGCCCAGGAATTCGAGCCGCTCGTTGTGGTCGGCCGAGAAGCTGCGATGCGTCAGCGCCCGCGCCAGCAACTGGCGTTCGCTGAACTGGTGCTGCAAACGCGTCTGCAGCGCTACGAGCCTTCCGTCAACGCCGGCGCTGTCCACTCTACTTCGACTGTCCCGCGTATTTCAGCAGCAGCCAGGCGGGTCCGAACATGTGGATTTCCTTGTTGTATGCGAACTTCACCACGACCTTGTCGCCGTTCTTCGAAATGTCCAGGTCCTTGCCATTGATGGACTTGATGTCGTCGACGGCCGCGGCCTTTTCGAAGATTTGCCTGACTTCGGCCACCGTGGCTCCTTCCGAAGCCTTCTGGGTCGCCTTGAGGATCGCCTGGTATTCGACCACCGTGGGAAATGCCTGCGCGCCCAGTATCGCCAGGCACGCCAGCACGCCCACGAAAAACAGCAGCCCGATGAAGGAAATGCCGAGCTGCCGCGCCTTGAATCCAAGCTTCATGAGTCAACCCCTCGCGCGAGACCGAACCTATTCAAAAGACCCGATCCGCTTGAAATTGCCGAAATTCATCCAGATGAAAAATGCCTTGCCCACGATGTTGCGGTCGGGAACGAAGCCCCAATAGCGCGAATCCAGCGAATTATCGCGGTTGTCGCCCATCATGAAATAGTGCCCCTGCGGAACCTTGCAGACGACGCCTTCGACGCTATAGCGGCAATTCTGCTTGTACTGGAAGTCGTCGGCGCCGGGAATGAACGCCGGACGGTTGTCGTCGTTGAGGATGCGGTGATGCCGCCCGCCAAGCACCTCCTCGAACTGCTTGAAGTAAAGCATCGCGTCCTCGTCGAAGAAGTCCGACATCGGCTGCTTGGACAAGGGCTGGCCATTGATGGTCAATTTCTTGTTGAGGTACGCGATCTCGTCGCCGGGGACTCCCACGACACGCTTGATGTAGTCCAGGCTGGGCTTGGGGGGATACCTGAACACCATCACGTCGCCTCGCTGCGGCGCGTGCCCTTCGGTCAGCTTGGTGTTGATGACCGGCAGCCGGACTCCATAGGTGAACTTGTTCACCAGGATCAGGTCGCCCACGAGCAGCGTCGGGATCATGGAACCGGACGGAATCTTGAACGGCTCGAACAGGAACGAGCGCAGCACGAACACCGCCAGGATCACCGGGAACAGGCCGGCCGTCCAG
>DATNBX010000339.1:0-33326 GCA_035571795.1 Ramlibacter sp. | reverse complement strand
CCTGACGCGGGGCGCTCGTACAGGCCACGCAGTACGTCCTTGGCTTTTTCCAGCCGGGTCTTTTCCTTTTCCGGCAGCTGCGCGCCGGCGCGGTTGATGTAGAAAGAAAGCATGGACATCGCGGAGTGGTAAGGATCGCTCTTGCGGCGCTCGCTGTGATCGGCCGAATCCTTCAGCGATTCGGCGATGCGCTTCGGGTCTTTCTGCTTGAACACGCCTTCCTTCAAGTCCAGCGCGTCGCTGTGGTCGGTGACCTCTTTGGACCATTTGTGCGCAGTGGTATGGGCCATGGTGTGCTCCTTGACCTTGATCTTGCAGAGTCTCCGCCTATGGCTGACGTTGATTTGTAGGCGGACTTCCTGTCGAGGCCGTCGAACTACGCTTGCGGGGTAAACACTGGTTCCAGGTCCGGCCACGACTCGGCCATGCCACCCGCAAACGGCAAGACCATAATGCCGGCATTGACTTTTCTTCGGAGGAGCGGCCATGACTCTGCTGGTGCTGGGACTGATTCTTTTCCTGGGCGTGCATTCCACCCGCATCTTCGCCGACGGCTGGCGCACCGCCACTATCGGCAAGCTCGGCGAAAAGCCGTGGAAGGGCGTCTACTCGGTCGTTTCGATCGCCGCCTTCGTGCTGCTGGTGTGGGGCTTCGGGCAGGCGCGGCAGAACCCCGTGCTGCTGTGGACGCCGCCGGTGGCGATGCGGCATGTGGCGGCGCTGCTGATGGTGCTGGCCTTCATCCTGTTCGTCGCGCCCTATGTCCCCGGAAACTGGTTCAAGGCCAAGCTGCACCACCCGCAATACCTCTCGGTCAAGGTCTGGGCCTTCGCGCACCTGCTGGCCAACGGCATGCTGGCCGATGTGCTGCTGTTCGGCGGTTTCCTCGCCTGGGCGGTGCTGGGCTACACGGCCGCGCGCCGGCGCGACCGGGCGGCGGGGACCGTGTACGCGCCCGCCACCGCCAAGGGCACCGTCATTGCGATCGTGGTGGGGCTGGTGGCCTGGGCGGTTTTCGCGTTCTGGCTGCATGGCTGGCTGATCGGAGTCAAGCCGTTCGGGTGATGCTTGCGCGCACAATGCCGGGATGAAAGTCCATGTCCTGCGCCTCGTCCCTGGCGACGACCTGCGCGCCGCGCTGGAAAGCGCATTCGCCGACCTGTCGCGCACGCATGGCATCGCGGCGGCCTGCATCGTGTCGGCCGTGGGCAGCCTGTCGCAGGCGAACCTGCGCTACGCCGACAAGGCCGGCGCCAGCGAGGTCAACGGACCGCTGGAGCTGCTGATGCTCTCCGGCACGCTCAGCGTCGACGGCGCGCACCTGCATGCCAGCGTCGCCGATGCCCAGGGCGGCGTGAAGGGCGGACATGTGATGCCGGGCTGCGTCGTGCGCACGACGGCCGAAGTGGTGATCGCGCTGTTGCCGGGCTGGGAGTTCCGGCGCGAGCTGGATGTGGCGACGGGGAGCAAGGAACTGGCGGCGCACGCAAGAGAGCCGGCGGCGCAGCCGAGTCCAAGCGAGCGTGACAGCCTGCCCTGGCCCCCGCCCTCTCCCAGAGACAAGCCACGGTGACTGCCGTCGCCGTCATCGACTTCGAGACCACGGGTTTGTCGCCCGGGATGGGCGACCGGGCGACCGAGATCGGGATCGTGCTGCTCGAGGGCGACACGGTAGTGGATCGCTTCCACAGCCTGATGAATGCGGGCGTGCGCATCTCGGCCTTCATTGAAACCTACACCGGCATCAGCAACGAGATGATCGCGTGCGCGCCGAAAGCCGCCCAGGTGATGAGCGACGCAAAACGGTTCGTCGGGGGGCGGCCGATGGTGGCGCACAACGCATCGTTCGACCGGCGCTTCTGGATCGCGGAGCTCGAGCGGCTCGGCGAATCATCGACCCAGCCGTTTGCCTGCACCATGCTGCTGTCGCGCCGCCTCTATCCGCAGGCGCCCAATTACAAGCTCGGGTCGCTGGCCACGTTCCATGCGCTGCCCGCATCGGGACGGGCCCACCGCGCGCTGGCCGATGCCGAAACGGCGGCGGCGTTGTTGGGGTGCATCCGCGGCGAGTTGCGCTGGCGCGGCGTGCCCGAGCCCCGGCATGAGCTGCTGATGAAACTGCAGGCCTGCACGCGCAAGGCGATGCCGCGTGCGATCGAGCGGCACCTGGCCGCTGCCGGGCACGGAGGTCTTTAGGCGGTGTCGCGCAGGTCGGGCGCCTGCAGGTCGGTGAACTGGAAGTAGTGGGCCAGGCCCAGCTCGGAGCCCTTGGGGCGATAGGTGCCGTCGGGCTGCTTGACGAACAGCTGCTTGCCGCACAGCAGGCGGCGCAACACGGGTTCCAGCTGGCCCAGTGCCCCTGGGCTCAGCCAGGCGGCGACCACATTGCCGGCGTCGTAAGAGTCTTGGACTAACTGCATTGCACTCCGTCGATTAAGACGTTGGGCTCCCTTACTGCTGTCTTCTTGCGGGCGGTATTTCTTGCCCTGGGACCGGATTTTGCGCGCTGCAGCAATCAATAAAATAGGGTGTTGCGCCAAAACCGCTTTTTTGGCCCCCCGCTGTTACCAAACCGTTGCGTGCGCGCAAATCAAGCGCCCGTTTTGGAGGCGGTTCATGCCGATTCGCGCGCCTGCATGGATCCGGGGTCAAGCCACAGTCCTGGCGCTACAATTTGCGCGCCTTGAAGCTGAGCAGGTTGACATCGCCCGCCCAGCTCGAGCCCTGCCGACGCGGTTCGCTTCCAGGATCCTCATGAAACTCATTGCCCGTTCGCTGCTGCTGGTCCTGGCCGGCGTGCTGTTCTTCGGCGCGGTGGGCCTGGTCCTGACGTGGGCACCGGACCAGCCGGTCGACGAGCTCAAGGTGCGCTGGGCAACGCCGCCGTCGCGCTTCATCGAGGTCAACGGGCAGCAGGTGCACCTGCGTGACGAGGGGCCGCACGACGATCCGGCGCCGATCGTGCTGCTGCATGGCACCTCCGCCAGCCTGCATACCTGGGAGGGCTGGGCGCGCGCCCTGCGCGAGCAGCGGCGCGTGATCCGCATCGACCTGCCGGGCTTCGGGCTGACCGGGCCGAACCGCCAGAACGACTATTCGATCGACGCCTATGTGCTGTTCGTGCGCGCCGTGATGGACAAGCTGGGGGTGCAGCGCTTCGTGCTGGCCGGCAATTCACTGGGCGGGCAGATCGCGTGGACGGCCGCGGCGCAGATGCCCGATCGAGTGACGCAGCTGATCCTGGTGGACGCGAGCGGCTATCCGCCCGAAAGCATCGCCACGCCACAATCGATTCCGCTGGGCTTTCGCGTCGCGCGCACGCCGGGGCTGCGACTGCTGGCCGAATACATCCTGCCGCGCGGGCTGGTCGAGCGCACGCTGCGCGAGGTCTATGGCGACCCCTCGAAGATCACGTCCGAGCTGGTGGACCAGTATTCGGCGATGACGCGGCGCGAGGGTAATCGCCAGGCACTAGGGCGGCGCCTCGAGCAGGGCTACACCGGCAACGTGGCGCTGCTCAAGTCCGTCACGGCGCCGACGCTGGTCCTGTGGGGCAGCAAGGACCGCCTGATTCCCCTGGAAGCGGGGCAGCGTTTCGCGCGCGACATTTCGGGCGCGAAGCTGGTCGTCTTCGACGGCCTGGGGCATGTGCCGCAGGAGGAAGATCCGGCGCGAACCGTGGCCGAGGTCAAGCGCTTCCTGGGACTTTGAAGCCCCAGGTGCGGGTGTTCAGCACCTTGTCCAGTTGCGCGAGCATGTTGGTCCAGATCTGGCGCGTGCGGTCGTAGTTGGCGCGCGCGTTGTCGCTGTCGCCGAGGTCGTGCTGCAGGACCAGGTCGCACAGGTTCGGTCCCATCTGAACGAAGTCGATCGTCACGCGTGTGGGCGGTTCGGTCGATGGCTCCATACCGAGGTCGAACACGAGCCGGCCGGGCCGATCGATCTCGATATAGACGCCGCGGTGACGGGCCTCGAAAACGCTTTCGTCGCCATCGGTCACCGGCCGGCGGTCGGTGACGAGAAAGCCCCCGCCGATCTGCGGATCGATTTCGCAGTGAAGAATGTTTCCGGTGCGCGTGGCAAAAAGGAAGCGAGCCGCCAATGTGGGCGTGAGCCAGGCGTCGAAAACGCGTAGCGACGACACGTTGTAACGATGCGTGACGCGCACGATTGTTTTGGCCATGCACTATTTATCTTCGCCGCGCCGCGCCGTGTCAAGCGATTGTGAGCCACCTCGTTACACATCGTCCCGCGCCGGCTTTTACCGCGGATTGCCAGTGCAGTCCTACAGATTCTGTTGCCAATTGCACCTGCCTCGCGCCCGGCGGCCGCCGCACACTGGAAATCGGCCGACACCACTTCGAGGAGTTGCCATGAACATGCACCACCCGCCGTACCACTGGATCGTGGCCAGCCTGATCGTGGTCATTTTGCTGCTGACGCTATCGGAGGCGCACGGGCAGAGCACCGGCGCTTCGGCGCTGTTCGAGGGCCGGCCCGCAATGGCCGGCGCGCAGGGCGGCCAGGGCGCGCAGGCCGGCCCGCCCCAAGGCGGCATCGGCGTGCAAGGCAGCCAGTCGGCCGAGCGCACCGTGCGGCTGCACAAGCCTTCCGCCCTGGAGGATCTGCCGCGCGGGACACGCGACGCCAACCTGGGCCTGGTGGTGGCCGGCAACGACACGGCGTCGCGCCAGGAAGTGGTGCCGGGACAAGACCACAACCTGGCGCCTAGACCAGACCGCAGCCTGGCCAAGGACCAGCGCAGCGCGGTCACGAAAACCAAGCGAGCCGCGAAACGCACCATCAGCCGCGCCCGCCACGGCGTCGCCCAGATCGACAGTTCCGCCAGCGGCGTGTCGACCCGCTAAAGGCAACGCCGTTCACACCCGTCCGAAGGGAGATCGGGCGCGCCGCAAGCTCTGCGATCCTGCAGCGGTTACAGTCGACCATGCAAGACACCAAACTGACGAATGTCGTGCGCGCCTATTTCGGCGCCTACGAAGCGGAAAATCGCGATGTCGCCGAGACGCTGCTCTCGGACGATTTCACCTTCACCAGCCCCAATGACAACGCCATCGACAAGTCGACTTACTTCGAGCGCTGCTGGCCCAACAGCGATGCCCGCCGCGACCAGAACATCGAAAGCATTTTCGTCGAAGGCGACAAGGCGTTCGTCACTTACCGCTGCACCACGGCCAACGGCAAGTCGTATCGCAACACCGAATTCCTGACTTTCAGGGGCGAGCGCATCGCCACCGTGAACGTGTATTTCGGCGCTGCCTACCAGGACGGCGTGTTCGTTTAAGCAGAAGAGAGGTTGTGACAAGGCAATCAGGCCGGCTGCGTCCTGAACAGCTTGCGGGCCTTGGCCAGGTCTTTTACGAACAGCTCGAACGCCTCTTCGCGATCCTCGGGTAGCACGCGCAGCAGCGCCGACGGGTGTAGCGTGATCAGCACCTGGCGGCCATCGGGGCGGGGCAGCCACTTGCCGCGTTCGGCCATTACCGGCACCGCCCGGCCGACGGCGGAGCGGGCCGCGGTAGACCCCAGCGCCACCAGCGCCAGCGGGCGCACCAGCGCGATCTCGTCTTCCAGCCAGTGCAGGCAGGCCGCCGCTTCGCGCTGCGAGGGGCTCTTGTGGATGCGGCGCTTGCCGCGCAGCTCGAACTTGAAATGCTTGACGGCATTGGAGACGAACACCTGGTCGCGCGGAATGCCGGCCTCTTCCAGCGCCCGCGCCAGCAGCCTTCCGGCCGGCCCGACGAAGGGATGGCCCTGCAGGTCTTCCTGATCGCCGGGCTGCTCGCCCACCAGCATCAGCCGCGCTTTCGGGTTGCCCTCGCCGATCACCGACTGCGTGGCGAACTGGCCGATCGGGCACTCGCGGCACGCCATCGTGGCGGACTTGAGTTCAGCGAGCGAGCCGATGCCGTCCAGCGCCAGTGTGGACAGCGGGTCGGTGCGATCGACCGGACGCGGGATCGGCGGGACCGGCACCGCGGCGGGCTTGTCCTTCATGGCGGCATGGCGCCGTTCGTTTGCAACAGCGCCTTGCGATGTTCGCCGAGCACGCGCTGGTAGCAGGCCAGCCAGGCCCGGTCGTCGGCGTCGGGCAGGGGTGCGTCGGAGCGCTTCAGGCCCGGCCCGAAGTACAGCTGCCGCGTGTCCCATTCGACCGAACGCTCCGGTGTCAGGATGGCCCAGCGCGTTTGCGGCGAACGCCGCGCAAACCACGGCGCCACCGCCTCGACGATGTGGTGAACCGGATCGAACCAGGCCATCTGCAGCGGGCCGCCCTCGTCGCCCTGCACAGTGCGAAAGCGCAGGAAAGCCTTCATCTTGTGCATGTCGCGCCGCACCGCCTGCCCCATCTGGTGGGCGTGCAGCATGTCGGGGTCGAGCGGGGTGTGGCGCAGCCCCGGCTCGTGCACCAGCCGCCAGAGCAGCCGGTAGAGCAGGGCGAAGCGCGTCGGGTCGACGTGCAGCACGACGACCTCGCACAGGCGCAGGAAGGAGGCCGGAACGATGGCCGAAGCCGCCTTCGCCACCCCGCGCGGGCGGCTGTCGCCCGGCGCGGGCGGCTGGGCGAACTGGTCGGCGTTTTGCGCCGATTCGGTTTGCCACTGCACGGCCTCCGGCGGCACCTGGTGCGCCAGCAGCGCGCGGGCTTCTTCGCGGAAACCCGCGACGTCCGTTTCGCTGGCCAGGCGCGCTTCCACTTCAGGTTCCTTTCGACGATGTTGCCGGTGCCGTCATGTGCTTTGCCCTCCGAGGTGGGCGTGCCGCTTGCGCCGGCGATGCCTGGCGTGTGCCTCCATCACCAGGTACAGCACCGTGGCGACCATCAGCGGGACGATGTAATAGATCGCGCGGTAACCCAGCAGCGCGGCGATCAGCTTTCCTTCGGGAACCACATGCGACAGCAGCGCCAGGAACACGAATTCGAACACGCCCAGTCCGGCCGGCACGTGCGCCACGACCCCGGCGATGGCGCCGATCAGCAGCACGGTGAGCACGTCGGTGTAGGCGATCTCGTGCTGCAGCAGGACGTAGATCACGCCCGCCATCAGGCACCAGTTGACGCAGGAGATCAGCATCTGCAGCACGGCCATCCGCCACGGCGGCAGGTACAGCTCGTGCCCGCGCACGTCCCAGATGTGGTCGCCGGCGCGGACGCAGGCGACGATGTAGGCCACTGAAACCAGGATCAGGCCCAGGCCCAGCCATTGCAGGCCATGATTGCCCATCTTCCAGCTTGGCGGCAGTTCCAGCGGCCGCAGCAGGAACACCAGGCCGGCCAGCAACTTGTAGCCCAGCCAGTTGGTCAGCATGGCCATCGAAACGACGCGGGTGATCACGCCCTTGCCCAGCCCCAGGCGCGAGTACAGCCGGTAGCGGAATCCCACGCCGCCGACCAGCGAGCCGATGCACAGGTTGAACGCGTAGCTGATGAAGGTCACCGCCATCACCGTGCCGGTAGGCAGTCCGTGGCCGGTGTAGCGGCGCCCGATCAGGTCGAAGCAGCTGTACAGCAGATGGCTTCCTGCAGCCAGCACCGTCGCGGCCAGCAAAGCGGGTGCCGGTGTGTTGCGCACCGAGTCCAACACGTCTTCCCAGTCGATGTTGCCCGCGTAGCGCACCAGCAACGCCGCGACCGCGACGAAGAACAGCAGCGACAGCGCGCGCTTGATCCAGTGCCACACCGGATGAGGATCGGCCTGCGCGCGCTGGCCCGGCGCGGCGCGGCGCGGCCGCGGCTTGACCAGCGCGTTGCGAGGCAGGGTGCGGGTGGATGCCACGGCTCACTCCCTGGCGCCCTGGTTGTGGTAGGCATGGTGCAGGCGCGGCACGTGCCGCGGCAGCCACGAGGCCCAGCCGGGGTAACGACGGGTGATGTGATAGACCAGGAAGCTGCGCAGCAGCTGCCAGCCGCGCAGGGGCTCGAGATGCTCGAGCGCGATCGCCCGGCAACTGCGGCGGATCATGACATCCAGCCGCTGGAACAGGTCCTGGTTGAAGGCCCGGTCGCGGATGATGACGTTGGCCTCCAGGTTCAACGCCAGGCTCAGGGGGTCGAGGTTGCTGGAGCCGACGGTGGCCCATTCGTCGTCCATCAGCGCCACCTTGCCGTGCAGCGGACGCTCGCAGTACTCGTAGATGCGCACCCCGGCATCGAGCAGATGGTGGTACAGCATCGTCGCGGCGGTCTTGACGATCGGCATGTCGGGTTCGCCCTGCAGGATCAGGCGGACATCGACGCCGCGCTGTGCCGCGGCGCGCAGTTCCTTCATGAACCGGTAGCCGGGGAAGAAATACGCGTTGGCGATGATGACGCGCTTGCGGGCGGCGCGGATCGCTACGCGATACACCCGCTCGATATCGCTCTGGTGCTCGCCGTTGTCGCGCACCACCAGCATGGCGGCGGCGGTTCCGGCCGCGGGCAGGCTGTCGGGGCGTGTGCGCAGGCGCCGCCGCACCCGCCACCACCGGCGGCCGCGCTGGTAGCGCTGGCCCTGCGCCAACGCCGCATGGGTGAAGCGATGGATATCGGCCACCAGCGGCCCGCGAATCTCCACCGCGTAGTCCTGCTTGGCCGCGGGCCCGAAGTCGGCCAGGTGGTCGGCCGAGTAGTTGATGCCGCCCAGGAAAGCGACGCTGCGGTCGACCACCACGATCTTGCGATGCATGCGCCGCAGCATGTTGAAGCGCCAGCCGAGCAGGCGCTTGCCGGGATCGAACACGTGGATGCGCACGCCCGCCTGGCACAGCGGTTCGATGAACCGGTTCGACAGGTCGAGCGAGCCGAAGCCGTCCACCGTCACGTCCACCTGCACCCCGCGCCGCGCCGCCGCCAGCAGCGCTTCCTGCAATTGCAGCCCGACCTTGTCCTCGAACAGGATGAAGGTTTCGACGACGACTTCTTCCCGGGCGTTGGCGATGCAGGCGAACACGCGCGGGAAGTACTCCTCGCCGTTTTCGAGAAGGTGGATGTCGTTGCCCGGGATCCAGCGCGCGTTCATGGCGGTTCCTAGAGGTGGATCTCCGCGGCCAGCGGCGCGTGGTCCGACAGGTGCGACCAGGGCCGGCGCGGCAGCACTACCGGCAAGTGCACCGAGGCGTTGCGCACATAGATGCGGTCCAGCGACAGCAGCGGAAAGCGCGCCGGAAAAGTCCTGGCCGATTCGCCGTAGGCCGCCACGAAGACTTCCTTCAGGTCGGCCTCGCGCCACAGCAGGTCGTGCGCGCGGCGGCGCCAGTCGTTGAAGTCGCCGGCCACGATCAGGGGCGCGTCGGCCGGGACTTCGCTGCGCACGATCTCGCACAGCAGCTCTAGCTGCTGCTGGCGATGCGCTTCGGCCAGCCCCAGGTGAACGCAGATCGCATGCACGTCCAGCTCGTGGCGGGGCACGCGCAGCACGCAATGCAGCATGCCGCGCTTTTCGGGTCCGGCGATCGACACGTCGTGGTTGGTGTAGCTGGCGATCGGGAACTTGGACATGACCGCGTTGCCATGGTGTCCCTTGGGATACACCATGTTGCGGCCATAGGCGAATTCCGGCCAGATGGTGTCGGCCAGGAACTCGTAATGCGGCCCGTCGGGCCAGCCGTTGATGATCCTGTTGCCTTTGGCCTCGTGCGTGCCCAGCACCTCCTGCATGAACACGATGTCGGCGCCGACCTTGCGCACCGCATCGCGAAGCTCCGGCAGGATGAACTTCCGGTTGAAAGTGGTGAACCCCTTATGCGTGTTGACCGTCATCACGGTCAGCGGCGGGGCGGTGGCCATGGTCATGCGAATTGCCGGGAAGCCATTTGAGGTGGGACAGATTTTTCTTTTATGGCCGGGCTCGATGCAAAGCTGTAGGACGGCAGGCAGTCTTGGTGTCCAAGGCGGTGGCGCCGCGTGTGGTACATCATGCATAGGGCCATCGGGTCGCGATGTTGAGAGACGTGGCTTGCTCATGATCGCGAGTCCGCGCGACGCGGATGGCCCGAGTTCCGCAGGTCGCGATGCAGGCATTTCGCTGTAGGACGACAACCCGCTGACTGGCCGGCCGCGGCTGACAATGTGTGACGGCGCTTTTCCTTTTTTGCGCTGTGGCCGTCGCCGGGTAGCATCGGCATGACACGCGCCGGCCAGTCTTGGAGACACTCGAACACAAGCCCATGAATGCCAGACACTTTCTGATCCCGTTTGCGGCAGCCGCCTTGCCGCTCGCCGCCGGCGCGGCCGACCTGCACCCGGGCGGCGTATTCGTCGAAGGCGGGGTGGCCAAGCATCAAGCCTATAGCGTGACGGCCGGCGTGCTGTGGCCATGGTCGTGGCGGCGCGAATTCGGCAGCACCCAGGCGAGCGGCCTGACGGAAGCATTCGTGAGCAATTGGAGCGGGCTGGACACCGGCGGGCGGCGCGGCTTCACCCAGGTGGGGCTGGTGCCGCTGGTGCGGCTGCGCTTCGACAGCGGCCGCTCGCCCTGGTTCATCGAAGGCGGAATCGGCGTGTCGCTGATGGACCGGCTCTACCGCACGCAGACCAAGGAATTCAGCACGAAGTTCAACTTCGTGGATGTGGCGGGGGTGGGCCGCAGCTTTGGCGCCGACGGGCGCCGCGAGCTGAGCTTGCGCATCAGCCACATCTCCAACGCGGGCATCAAGGAGCCCAATCCGGGCGAGAATTTCCTGCAGCTGCGCTACGCGGTGAAGTTCTAGCGCGTTATTTCGGCCGCGGCTCCTTGAACCAGCGCTCCGGCGCGCTCAGCCGGCCGGCCCGCAGTTCGCCCACCGCCGCGGCCACTGCCCGCGCCACGTTCCGCACTTCCTCCTGCACCGCAGTGTCGGCGTCGAGCGCATCGTGGCTCAGCGCGTAGGGTTCGTAGTAGCCGATGTAGCGGTCCAGGCGCGAATGGCCGGCGGCGTCGATCAGGCCCATCCAGTCGAGCCAGTCGCAAAGCGCGCGCCGCACGTCGCCCACGCCGGCGACGTCGCCATGCACCACCACGCCATAGGTCCGGCCGGCCAGATGCTTGGGGTAGTCCCAGCCCTTGAGTTCCAGCGCTTTGGCTTCGTCGGGCCGCTTGCCGTGGGTGCTGGTGGGGTCGGGGTTGCCGCCGTCGGCACAGACCAGGCGATCCATCATCAGCTTGAGCGGACTGGCGACTTGGTACCAGTACACCGGCGTCATCAGGATCACGCCGTGGGCGCGCACCCACAGCTGGTAGATCTCGTTCATCCAGTCGCCGGTCTGGCGCAGCGCGTGATTGGGATAGCAGCTGCAGGGCCAGTGGCACAGCGGCATGGCAGTGGAGACGCAGCCCTTGCACGGATGGATATGGCGATCGAAGTCGGACGTCAGGCGGCTCAGGTCCAGCAGTTCGACTTCGATGCCTTCGCCCTGCAGCACCTCGCGGGCGGTCTGCACCAGCCGGAAGGTCTTGGATATTTCGCCGGGGCAGGTGCCGTCGTTGCGCGCCGCGCCGCACACCAGCAACACGCGCGAGGGCGTGCCCGGTTGCGACCATTCCTGCTGCGCGGCGATGAGCTTGTCGCGGGTTTCGCGCCACTCCACCGAGAGCTCGTAGTCGGGATCGGCAAAGCCCGGACCGGCCTTGCGCGTGACCGGGGCCTTGCGGCCTTCGCGATAGGCGTCCCATGCGATCTCTTCGATGCGGGCCAGCGCGGCGCTTTCGGCTTGCCACGCCGGATCGAAAAAAGCTTGCATGAAGCGCTCGTGGAATGCGTTGCGCGCCAAGGGGGCCGGCGCCTGGCCTTTGCGAACGGTGGTCATCGTTGGGGCCTGCCCTTGGCTTGTACGAGGGATATGCGGCCAGTGTAGGCCGCGGCGGCGCGCTCGGGGGCTCAGCCGCGGCCGCAAGCATGCAGTCTCCGGTGTTCGTGAGCCTTTCGAACTCAGGTGACGCCGCCGGCTGAGCGGGCACCGTCGGAGCGCTCCTACGGCAGGAGCGCGCGATTGTCCACATCCGTTGCCCGCGCAACCGCGCAGGATGTTCGTTGAACTCAAGCGAAGGAGCAGCGCATGAACTACGCCATCCTGATACGCGGAGCTGCATTCGCGGCCGCGCTGGGTGCGGGCAGCGTGCTCGCCCAGACCAAACCGCCGGTGGACCCGGGGACGACACCGCCGGCTGCTACCGATGTTGGACCGTCGCCGGTCGTCACCGACGTCGGACCGGCGCCGGCGCAGGAGCGCGACAGCATGGGCGCCATCGTGTTGGGGGACTCGCTGGTGCGCGCCCAGCGCCAGAGCGCATTCGAGCGCGCCTCTGTGCGTACCGGGGTCGCCTCGGTCGGCCGGGGCGTGATGCGCGCGACCGCGAAGGCGCTGCGCGAGGCCGATCTGGCGCAGGCGCGCGAAAACGCGGCCGAGCGCACGCGCTGACGAACCAGGGTCAGGCCAGCCGGCCGTTCTGGAAATCTTCCACCGCCTGGATCACCTGTTCACGGGTGTTCATGACGAA
Source organism: Ramlibacter sp. (assembly GCA_035571795.1). Classification (GTDB taxonomy): domain Bacteria; phylum Pseudomonadota; class Gammaproteobacteria; order Burkholderiales; family Burkholderiaceae_C; genus Ramlibacter. Next base: position 20,850 of record DATNBX010000339.1, on the reverse strand, counting down.
CGGCCCGTACTGGGCGATCGGCTCGTGCAGCGGTTTGCCGGCAATCAGCAAGGCTCGGGTCGGCTCGCCGCTCTTGGGCGCGGGCCGCAGCGTGACGCCGTCGCCTTCGTTGGCGAGCAGCGCCATGGTGTGCAGCGGCACGGGGATCGGCTGCCCCAGCGGATCGACCACTTCCAGCTTGCCCCGGTAGACGTAGACGAAGGCGTTGTGCGACGGCGGCAGCGGCTGGCTGAAGGCAGCGCGGCCCAGCGGGAAATGCAGGTCCAGGTACAACGGATGCGTGTGCTCGCGCTGCACCGCGCCGGTCACCGCGTGGCTATGCCCGGCGATCACGCGCACGAGGACGTCCTCGGCGGTGGTGTATTCCGGAATCTCGCCGCTGGGAATGTCGCGATACCAGGGCTCGCGCATCTTGTCCTTGCCCGGCAGATTGAGCCAGAGCTGGAAGCCCTCCATCGTTCCTTCTTCCTGCTCGGGCATTTCGCTGTGCACCAGGCCCCGGCCGGCCGTCATCCACTGGACGCCGCCGTTTTGCAGCAGGCCCTCGTGGCCTGCGCTGTCGCGATGCCGCATGCGCCCCGCGATCATGTACGTGACGGTTTCGAAACCGCGGTGCGGATGTTCGGGAAAGCCGGCGCCCCAGTCCTTCGGATCGTTGCTGCCGAAGTTGTCCAGCAGCAGGAACGGATCGAGCCGCTGCTGCAGGTCCTGCGTCAGCACGCGCGTGAGCTTGACGCCGGCGCCGTCGGAGGTGGGCTGTCCGGTGACGAGGCGCTCGACGCGGCGCGGCTGCTTGAGTACGGTGGCGGTGGTCATGCACCCATTACAGCGCCTCTTGCTTGTCCTTGCGCGGCGTGGTGTCAGGATTTCATCCTGCAGGTGCTCAGCCCCAGGATCGCGTAGGGCGGGCACCAGCCGATGAGGCCGGTGGCGAATGGGACGATGCCCAGCCAGCCCCACCAACCGACGGTGCCGGTGGCGGCCAGCCCGATCAGCACGATACCGATGGCTATGCGCAGGATACGGTCGACGGTGCCGACATTGGTTTTCATCACTGGAACTCCTTGGTGGTTGACGATGGCGCTATTGCAACCGCCAAGGCGCGCGCTGTCGGTGACTTGTGTCACCCAGCTCGCCGGGCATGGGCGCGCAGCGCCGCGCTGTCAAGGATTCGAATGCGTTCGCGCGACAACTCGACCCAGCCCTCGCGCTCGAAGCGGCGGAGCAGTCGCGTGACGATTTCGCGCACCGTGCCCAGCTCCTGAGCGAGGGCCTGATGCGTGACCGCCAGCTCGCGGCCATGACCCAGCAGGGCGGCGGCCAGCCGCTGGTCCAGGTGCTGGAACGCGATCGCATCGACCAGCGACGTCAGGTCGGCCATCCGCTCGGCAAACAGCCCCAGCACCAGGTTGCGGAACCCGGTCGAATCGAGCCAGCTGCGAAATGCCTCGGGCGGGATCAACAGCAGCGTGGTGGGCCGGGTGGCGACTCCGTTCGCCAGCATGGGCTCGGTGCGGAACAGGCAGGCGCTGGACACCAGGCACAGCTCGCCGGGGCCGACGCGGTACAACTCGAGCGCTCGCCCGTCCGGGGAGGCGCGCGAGACCCGCACCTCGCCTTCGAGCACCAGCGGAAAACCTTTGCAGGCCTCACGCTCGCTGAACAGCACGGCGCCCGCCGGCACTTCGATTGCCCGCCCGGCGGCGCCCAGTGCCGACAGGTCCGGCGACACACCCGCCAGCGCCGGGTACAGCGCCAGCGGGTCAGGCATGCGCGGTGTCGTGCAGGCCGGCCAGGTCGTCCAGGATCGGGCAATCGGGCCGCTCGTCGCCGTGGCAACAATGGATCAGGTGCTGCAAGGTTCGCTGCATTGCCTGCATGGCTTCGATGCGCAGCCTCAGCTCGTCGGAATGCCTCTCGGCAATCCGCTTGACGTTGGCGCTGGCGCGGCGGCGGCTGCGCCACAGGCCCACGAGCTCGCCGATGTCGGCCATCGAAAAGCCCAGCTCGCGCGAGCGCTTGATGAAGCGCAGCGTGTGCACATCGGCCTCGCTGTACTGGCGGTAGCCGCTGTCGGTGCGGCCCACCGGAGGCAACAGCCCCAGCGACTCGTAGTGGCGCACCATCTTGGGCGTCACGCCCGACATGCGTGACGCCATGCCGATATTCACCGGCCAAGCCAATGCAGCTGCGTTCATGAACTACCTCATTGGGCGACTTGATAACCTTCTTCGGCAATGGCGCGGGCAATCGCCTCGCGCGGCTCGTTGCTCTGCACCTGGACCTTGCCGGCGGGGCGGTCGATGGTGACTTTGGCCTGCGGGTCGACCGACTGCACCGCCTGCGTGACGGCTTTTTCGCAGTGGCCGCAGGTCATGCCCTGCACGTCGAAACTCTGGTTCATGACGGGTCCTTATCGGGATTGGTTGGAAAGGAGCATAGCCTGAACCTTGCCACCATGGGAAGGTCAACCCCCGGGCGCCGATGCGTTTTTTTGCCGGGTCATTGATGATTGTCAACGCTTGACCTTCCCATCGTGGGAAGGTGCATCCTTCTGTTTATGAACACCGCTACCGCTACCGCTACCGCTACCGCTCCCACGCTCGACCTGCGCATCGGCGGCATGACCTGCGCGTCGTGCGTGGCCCGGGTCGAACGGGCGCTGAAAAAAGTGCCAGGCGTGCAGGACGCCAGCGTCAACCTGGCTACCGAGTCGGCCCGCATCAGTTACGCGCCGGGCGAGCAGATCGAGGCCCGGCTGCGCCGCGCGGTGCGCGACGCCGGCTACGAGCCGGGCGCGGCCGAGGACGACGCCCCCGAGGATCTCTCGCCCTGGGCCGGCTTCGCGCCGGTGGGCGCCGGCCTGCTGCTGTCGATTCCGCTGGTCGTCCCGATGCTGGGCGACTTGCTCGGCCGCCACTGGATGCTGCCGGCGTGGCTGCAGTTCGTGCTGGCCACGCCCGTGCAGTTCATCCTGGGCGCGCGTTTCTACAAGGCGGGCTGGCACGCGGCCAAGGCGCTGAGCGGCAACATGGACCTGCTGGTGGCGATCGGCACCAGCGCCGGCTGGGGCCTGTCGATGTGGCTGTGGCTGGGCGCGGACGGCGGCCACCTCTACTTCGAAGCCTCGGCCGTGGTGGTGACCCTGGTGCTGCTGGGCAAATGGCTGGAAGCGCGGGCCAAGCGGCAGACCACGGCGGCGATCCGCGCCCTGCATGCGCTGCGGCCGGAGATCGCCCATGTGCTCACGCGCGCCGAAGCCGAAATGGATGTGCCAGTGGCCGAAGTGCTGGCCGGCGACCGGCTGGTCGTGCGGCCGGGCGAGCGCATTGCCGCCGACGGCGTGATCGAGCGCGGCGCCACCCAGGTGGACGAGTCGATGCTGACCGGGGAGCCCTTGCCGGTGGGCAAAGCCGAAGGCGGCAGGCTCACGGGCGGCAGCATCAACGGTGACGGCCGGGTCATCATGCGGGTGACGGCGGTGGGCCACGAAACGGTGCTGGCGCACATCATCCGGCTGGTCGAGGACGCGCAGGCCGCCAAGGCGCCGATCCAGCGCCTGGTCGACCAGGTCTCGGCGGTGTTCGTGCCGCTGGTGCTGGCGATCGGCCTGGCCACGCTGCTGGGCTGGCTGTGGGCCGGCGCCGGGCTGGAGACGGCGCTGATCCGGGCCGTCGCGGTGCTGGTGATCGCCTGCCCGTGCGCGCTCGGCTTGGCCACGCCCGCAGCGATCATGGCCGGCACCGGCATCGCTGCGCGGCATGGTGTCCTGATCAAGGATGCGCAGGCACTGGAGATCGCGCACAAGGTCGACACGGTGGCGTTCGACAAGACCGGCACGCTGACCGTGGGCCAGCCCCGGCTGGCCGCTTTCATGGCGGTGCCCGGCAGCGACGCTGCCCAGGCGCTCGCAGCAGCGGCCAGCTTGCAAAGCGGCAGCGAGCATCCGCTGGCTCGCGCCGTGCTGGCGGCGGCGAAGGAACAGGGCGTCGCGATCGCCCAGCCAGACAATTTGCGGTCCGTCGCCGGCCGCGGCAGCGAGGGCGACGTGGGCGGCGTGAGTTACCTGATCGGCAGCGCGCGCTGGCTGGATGAGCTTGGCGTGCCTTTCGGCGAATTGAATAGCCAGGCGCAGCGCCTGCAGCGCGAAGGCGCGACCCTGTCGGCGCTGGTCGAGCGTACCGCGCAAGGCCTGACACTGCGCGCCCTGATGGCGTTTGCCGACGAGCCCAAGCCGGGCGCGCGCGAGGCACTGGCGGCCCTGCGTGCACGGGGCTTGCGGCTGGTCATGATCTCGGGCGACAACGGCGCGGCCGCGCTGGCGATGGGGGCGCGCCTTGGCCTGCAGCCCGGTGAAGTGATGGCCGAAGTCCTGCCCGGCGAAAAAGCGGCCAAGGTGGCCGAGTTGAAGCGCGGCGGCCATGTCGTTGCGATGGTGGGCGATGGCGTCAACGACGCGCCCGCGCTGGCCGCGGCCGACGTCGGGCTGGCAATGGGCACCGGCACCGATGTGGCGATGCACGCGGCGGGCATTACCTTGATGCGCGGCGACGTGGGACTGGTCGGCGCCGCGCTGGAGATCTCGCATCGAACGGTGATGAAGATCCGGCAGAACCTGTTCTGGGCCTTCGCGTACAACGTCGCCGGCATCCCGCTGGCCGCGCTCGGATACCTGAACCCGGTGGTGGCGGGCGCCGCCATGGCGCTGTCCAGTGTCAGCGTGATCTCCAATGCGCTGCTGCTCAAGCGCTGGCGCCCGCAGCGGCGCCCTGGCTCAGCCGTGCACCCGCTGCGAGCGGCTCCCGCGCGTTGACCTAAGTCAACCGGCAGCCGCGGGCCGCATGCCAAGCTGCCGCGATGACCCATATTGCCCTGCAAATCATCCGCGACGAGCATGCAGCGCTGGCAACCGTGCTGCGTTCGCTTGCCGTGATTCTCGAACGCGGTCCGCTGGACGAGCCCGAGCGCTTTTTCGACGTGGTGCGGGCGATCCTGTTCTACATCGACGAATTTCCCGAGCGGCTGCACCACCCGAAGGAGTCGGACCTGCTGTTCCCCAAGCTGGCGCGCGCGGCGCCCGGGCTGATGCCGGTGATCGGCCGGCTGGAGAGCGACCACATGAAAGGCGAAGGCAGGGTGCGCGCATTGCAGCACCTGCTGCTGGGATGGGAACTGATCGGCGAGTCGCGCCGTGCCGGCTTCCTGGCAGCGGCACGCGAATACATCGACTTCTACCTGGAGCACATGCGGGTCGAAGAGATCCAGATCCTGCCGGCGGTGGAACAGCACTTGTCGCCGCTCGACTGGGAGGCGCTGGACGCCGCCTTCCTGAGCTCGCGCGATCCCCTGGCCGGCGGGGCGCGCGAGCCTTGCTACGACCGCCTGTTCAGCCGGATCGTCATGATGACACCCGCAACCGACGGGCGTTGGCACATGAGCCAGGGCCTGCCTGGCTCTCAGGCCAGCATCGGGTAGTCGGTGTAGCCTTCGGCGCCGCCGCCGTAGAAGGTGGACTTGTCGGGTGTGTTCAGCGGCGCGTTGTCGCGCAGCCGTTCCACCAGGTCCGGGTTGGCGATGTAGAGCTTGCCGAAGGCGACCACGTCGGCGCCGTTGGCCAGCGCCTGCTCGGCCAGTGCCTTGTCGTAGTTGTTGTTCACCATCCAGGCGCCGTTGCCACCGGCGGCGCGGTACGCCTTGCGCAGCGCGGCGTAATCGAACGGCCGGTCCTCGATCTCGCGCGGCCCGCCGGTGGCCCCTTCGATCACGTGCAGGTAGGCCAAGCCCAGCGGCGCCAGCTGCCGCACTACGTACTCGAAGAGCGCCTGCGGGTTGTCGTCCTTGATATCGTTGGCTGGAGTGACCGGCGAGATGCGCAGCGCGGTGCGGCCGGCGCCGACTTCACCGACGACGGCGCGCATGACTTCGAGCAGCAGGCGGGCGCGATTCTCCATGGAGCCGCCGTAATCGTCGGTGCGATGGTTGGCACCGGTCTTGAGGAACTGGTCCAGCAGGTAGCCGTTGGCGCCATGCACCTCGACACCGTCGAAGCCGGCGGTGCTGACCGCATGACGCGCGGCGTGCCGGTAGTCGTGCACGATGCGCGGTATCTCCTCGGCATCGAGCGCGCGCGGCTCGGAGGTCGGGACGAACGAACCCACGCCGTCCCTGATCAGGTAGGTCTTGGTCCTGGCGGTGATCGCCGACGGCGCCACCGGCTTCTGGCGATCGGGCTGCAGCTCCACGTGCGAGACGCGACCCACGTGCCACAGCTGCACCACGATGCGCCCGCCTTTGTCGTGCACCGCTTCGGTCACGCCCTTCCAGCCATCGAGCTGGTCGGTGCCGTACAGTCCCGGCACGTCGGCGTAGCCCTGGCCCTGCGCGCTGATCGCCGTGGCCTCGGTGATCAGCAGGCCGGCGCTGGCGCGCTGCGCATAGTACTGAGCCATCAGCGGCGTTGGCACGGCATCGGGCGCGCGATTGCGCGTCAGCGGTGCCATCGCGATGCGGTTGGGCAGATGCAGGCTGCCTGCCCTCACAGGATCGAACAAGCTCGGCATACGGCAGCTCCCCGCGGTTGACCGGCAGGGCTCCATCACCTCGGCTGTGTGACCGATGTCCTTCATGTTAGCTGCGCGAGGCGATTCCTGCAGGACAATGCGTTGATGAAGCGATTCGTGAAGTGGCTGGTGGCGGTCCTTCTGGCGGCGGTGTTGCTGCTGGTGGCGGTGGCGCTGGCTCTGCAGCAATGGGTCCGTAGCGAGGACTTTCGCGGCCGGGTGAGCCAGCAGATCGCCACGGCGACGGGCATCCCGGTGCAGCTGGGGCGCATTTCAGTCGACGTGTGGCCCTTGCCCGCAGTGGCGCTGGACCAGGTGCGGATCGACAGCCGTCCGCCCTTGACGCTGGCACGCATCGAGGCCCGGCCGGCCTGGGCCGATCTGGCGCAGGGACGGCTGCAGGTCGCCACCCTCGTGGTTCGCGATGCGGTGGTCCCCGAGACCGCCGTTTCGGCGATCGCAACCGCGTTGAAGAAGCCGCATCCCGGGGCGGCGGCGGGTCGGGCACCGGATGCCGGCATCGGCTTTCTGCCGCGGCGCACGCTGCTGGAGCGAGTCACCTGGGTGGACGCCAAGGGCGCCAGCACCACGGTCGATGCGCAGGCGCAGCTCGATGCGGACGGGCTGCCGGGCTCCGCGCAGGTGCAAGTGTTGAGGGGCCGCTTCCAGGGAGCCAAGATCACCCTGCAGCGGCAACCCGATCATTGGGCACTGCGCACGGCAATCGGCGGCGGCAGCGTCTCGGGCAAGTTCCAGCTCCAGCCCGCCGCCAAGGGCGCTTCGCTGCTGCAAGGCGAAATCGACGCGGAGAACGTCGAAGTCGCCGCGCTGACCGCACCCACTCGCGCGCTCACCGGCCGGCTCCAGGCGCATACCACATGGCGCGCCGAATTCCACGAGCTGAGCGCGCTCGCCGACGTGCTGCAGAGCCAGACCCGCTTCACCGTGCACAACGCCGTGGTGCACGGCATCGATCTGGCGCAGGCCGTGCAGACAGTGGGCCTGAATCGCGGCGGCGAGACCCGGCTGGACACCTTGGCCGGCAACGTCGCGACCCAGGGCCGCGCCGTGCAGCTCACCAATCTCGTCGCCAGCTCCGGCCTGCTGTCGGCCAATGGCAATGTTCACATCGCACCGAACCGCGCTTTGAGCGGCCGTGTCACGGTGGACCTCGCTTCGGCGGCGGCCGGCGGGGCGATCGGGGTGCCGCTGGCTGTGGGCGGCACCCTCGATGCGCCCTCGGTGATGCTTACGCGCGGCGCTCTCGTGGGCGCGGCCGTCGGCACCATGCTGGCGCCGGGCGTGGGCACCGGCGCCGGCGCCAAGCTCGGGGACCAGCTGGGCCAAGGCCTCAAGGGCCTGTTCGGCAAGTAGCGCGCGAGTCCTACAGCGCGCTGAGCCGGCTGCTGATCGATGGACCCAGCCGTACCGGTACCATCATTTCACAGGCGCTGGCCTGCCCTGGAAAACCATGCACATTTCAACGGTCGAAACCGTTCTGGAGTACGAGGTCAAGACCCCGACGCACTTCTGCTTCAACCTCGAGGCGGCGCACTGGCCGACCCAAAAAATCCTGAGCGAGCGGCTCGCGGTCTCGTCGGGCGTGGCGCTGCACACTTTCACCGATGATGTCAGCGGCAACCGGTTCTTCCGCTTCGACGCACCGCCCGGGCCGCTGCTGGTCGGGTACAAGGCGGACGTCGAGGTTTATTCGGAGAATGTCGACGAACACCTGCCCGAGACGCCGGTCGGCCAGGTGCCCGATGCCATCTTCCACTACCTCATGCCCACCCGCTACTGCGAATCCGACGTGCTCAGTAGCGCGGCGCAGCAGATGTTCGGGAACGAAGCGCCAGGGATCGGACGGGTGCGCAAGATCGTCAAGTGGATTCACGACTCGATCGAGTACCGGGTGGGCAGCAGCAACACGACCACCACGGCGCAGGACGTGTTCGTGCATCGCTGCGGCGTGTGCCGCGACTTCGCGCACCTGGGCATCACGTTGTGCCGCGCGCTGAACATTCCGGCGCGCATCGTGGTCGGCTACGTGTGGTTCGATGAACCGCCGCAGGATTTCCACGCCACGTTCGAGGCCTGGCTCGGCGGGCAGTGGGTGCTGTTCGATCCGACCGGGATGGCCCCGGTCGACCGGCTGGTGCGCATCGGCACGGGCCGCGACGCGAAGGACGTCGCCTTCAGCACGATCTTCGGCTCGGTGGAGATGACCCGCATGGAGCTGAATGTGCACGAGCACGAGCCGCGCAAGACGCCCGACAGCGGGCGGGCGGTGGTGGAACTCGCGGCAGTGGGCTCGACCTGACCGGCCTCAATCCTGGTAGCTCGCGTCGATGCGATCGAGCTTGCGGATCAGTGACGGCCAGACGAACGCGCCGCCCAGGCCGCCGGTCTGCACGCGCAGGGCCTCGGCCACGCCGGCGACGATCCGCGGATCGACCTGCACCAGCTCGCCGCCGGCCTGCGCATCCAGCTGGATGCGGCAGGTGTTCTCGAAACCGTACATCTGCAGGAAGGCGTCGGCGATATTCGGGGCGGCCACCAGCAGGCCGTGATTGCGCAGCACCAGGAAGCTGGCCTGCCCGAGGTCCGCCTGCAGGCGCGGCTTCTCCTCCTCGCGAAAGGCCACGCCTTCGTAGTCGTGGTAGGCCAGCGATGCCAGCACGAACGCCGATTGCTGCGAGATCGGCAGGATGCCGCACTTCTGCGCGCTCACCGCCACGCCGGCGCGCGTATGCGTGTGCAGCACGCACTGCACGTCCGGCCGCGCCTCGTGCACCGCGCTGTGGATCACGAAGCCCGCCGGGTTGACGGGGAAGGGCGAGTCGAGGACCTTGCTGCAGCGCTGGTCCACTTTCACCAGCGACGAAGCCGTGATCTCGTCGAACATCAGGCCATACGGGTTGATCAGGAAGTGGTGCTCGGGGCCGGGAAGGCGCGCGCTGATGTGGGTGAACACCAGGTCGCTCCAGCCATAGAGGGCGACCAGCCGGTAGCAGGCCGCCAGGTCCACGCGCAGCTGCCATTCCTGGGCGCTGACGAGTTGTTTGAGCGATGGGATCTGCATGATGGGCGCGAGGATACCGCGCATTGCCGCGCCGCGCTTGGCCGCGCCGGCGGCATGGCTATGCTATAAATAGAATAGCATTATAGCTAGATGCCAAGCGGCTTACGGCCCAGAGTTCCTGCTCGATCGCGGCTGGACCCGCAGCTGCGCCGAAGCGGCCCGCGATTGCAACCCAAGCGGGTGCGGGATCTTGCGCCTGTCCGCGCGGTAGGCATCGGCAGGCGGAAAAAGCGGGGCCCACGTAAAATAAAAAGTTTTCCGGCGGCGGCCCCGCCGCACGCGCCAAGCGCGACAACCAATGCTCTACCCTGAAGAATTCGACGTGATCGTGGTCGGCGGCGGCCATGCGGGCACCGAGGCTGCCTTGGCGTCGGCACGGATGGGCTGCAAGACGCTGCTACTGACGCACAACATCGAGACGCTGGGGCAGATGAGCTGCAACCCTTCGATCGGCGGCATCGGCAAAGGTCATCTGGTCAAGGAAGTCGATGCGCTGGGCGGCGCGATGGCGATCGCCACCGACGAGGGCGGCATCCAGTTTCGCATCCTCAACTCAAGCAAAGGCCCGGCGGTGCGCGCCACCCGGGCCCAGGCCGACCGCATTCTCTACAAGGCGGCGATCCGCCGGCGCCTGGAGAACCAGCCCAACCTGACGCTGTTCCAGCAGGCAGTGGACGACCTGATGGTCGAGGGCGACCGTGTGACAGGTGCGGTGACACAGGTTGGCATTCGCTTCCGGGCTCGTGCCGTGGTGCTGACGGCCGGGACCTTCCTGGATGGCCGGATCCACGTCGGCCTCAACAATTACCAGGCGGGGCGGGCGGGAGACCCGCCGGCGCTTTCGCTGGCCGCACGGTTGAAGGAACTGAAGCTGCCGCAGGGGCGGCTGAAAACAGGCACGCCGCCGCGCCTCGACGGGCGCACCATCGACTTTTCCAAGTGCGAGGAGCAGCCCGGCGATGGCGTGGACCGGGACGGCCGGGCGCTCGCGTCGATTCCGGTCTTCAGCTTCATGGGCCATGTGGCGATGCACCCGCGGCAGATGCCGTGCTGGATCACGCACACCAACGAGCGCACCCACGACATCATCCGCTCGGGTTTCGATCGCAGCCCCATGTTCACCGGCAAGATCGAAGGTGTCGGTCCGCGCTATTGCCCGAGCGTCGAGGACAAGATCAACCGCTTTGCCGACAAGGAAAGCCACCAGATCTTCCTGGAACCGGAAGGACTCGCGACCAACGAGATTTACCCGAACGGTATCTCCACCAGCTTGCCGTTCGACATCCAGTACCAGCTGGTGCGCTCGATGGCGGGCCTGGAGAACGCGCATATCCTGCGCCCCGGTTATGCCATCGAGTACGACTACTTCGACCCGCGGGCGCTGAAAAGCAGCTTCGAAACGCGCTCGATCGCGGGCCTGTTCTTCGCCGGCCAGATCAATGGAACCACCGGCTACGAGGAGGCAGCGGCGCAAGGCCTGTTCGCCGGCGTGAATGCGGCGCTGCAATGCCAGGGCCGGGCGGCCTGGCTGCCGCGCCGCGACGAAGCCTATCTGGGCGTGCTGGTCGATGACCTGATCACCAAAGGCGTGACCGAGCCGTATCGCATGTTCACCAGCCGCGCCGAGTTCAGGCTGCAGCTGCGCGAGGACAACGCCGACATGAGGCTGACCGAGGCCGGGCGGGGGCTGGGCCTGGTGGACGATGCCCGCTGGGATGCTTTCAACCGAAAGCGCGACGCTGTTTCACGTGAAACACAGCGGCTGAAGGCCGTCTGGGTCAGCCCGCGCAACCTGCCGCCGGCTGAATCGCAGCGTGTGCTGGGCAAAGCGATCGACCACGAATACAACCTTGGGGACCTGCTGCGCCGGCCCGACGTGAGCTACGCCGCCTTGATGTCATTGGACGGCGGGGCGTATGCGAACCCCGAAATTTCGCATGACGCGCTGGGTGAGCTGCTGGAGCCGGTGGTGGAGCAAATCGAGATCGCCGCCAAGTACGCCGGCTACATCGACCGCCAGAGGGGCGAAGTCGAACGCTCCGCCCATTACGAGAGTCTCAAGCTGCCGCCCGACCTGGACTACATGCAGGTGGCCGCGCTGTCGATCGAGGTGCGGCAAAAGCTCGATCGGCACCGGCCGGAAACCCTGGGGCTGGCCTCGCGCATTTCCGGCGTGACGCCGGCGGCCATTTCCTTGCTCTTGGTGCACTTGAAAAAGATGCGCTCCAAGGAATTCACCGACGCGGCCAACCAGGAAGGTAAAGCGGCGGCATGAAGCGAAGGGCGAGGGGCCCCGCTTGCGGGGATCGACCAGCGCAATGCCGCCATGGCCTCCGACGCCAGGGCCGTTCGATCAAGGACCATTTGTGGGAGGAGGCGGCATGAAGCGAAGGGCGAGGGGCCCCGCTTGCGGGGATCGACCAGCGCAATGCGGCCATGGCCTCCGACGCCAGGGCAGTTCGATCAAGGACCATTTGTGGGAGGAGGCCGCATGAAGCGAAGGGCGAGGCAGCGCCGGAACGCGGCGCCTCGGTACGTACGCAGTGAAGGCGCTGCAATGATTCGGCTGCGCGGAGCAGCTACGCAGGCTCTATCGCTCCGCCGAATCCCCGCTTGCGGGGATCGACCAGCGCAATGCCGCCATGGCCTCCGACGCCAAGGCCGTTCGATCAATAAGCATCCACCCGAGGAGGCGGCATGAGCGTGGGCGCCTTGCTTGAGCCGTTGCGCAGGGCCGCGGTGAAATGAGTGCCGCGCTGGAGCCCGGATTGCGCGAAGGCCTGGCGGGCATGGCGTTGCAACTGGAGGACGGTCAGATCGCGCAGTTGCTGGCGTACCTCGATCTGCTGCAGAAGTGGACCCGGGTCTACAACCTCACGGCGCTGCGCGATCCGGCTGAAATGCTCACCCATCACCTTCTGGACAGCCTGTCGGTGGTGGCGCCGTTGCGCCGGCATGTCAGGGAGCAATCCACCTGGCTACTCGATGTCGGCTCCGGCGCGGGCTTGCCGGGCGTGGTGATTGCGATCTGCTGCCCGCAAGTGCGGGTCGACTGCGTCGATTCCGTGGCGAAGAAAGCGGCTTTCATCCAGCAGGCCGCCGCGACACTGAAGCTTGCCAATTTGCGCGGGCTGCACAGCCGGGTGGAAAACCTCTCGGGCCCCTACGACGTGGTGACGTCCAGGGCGTTCGCTTCGCTGCCGGATTTCGTCGCGGGGTCGTCCAGGGTGCTGTCGCAGGAGGGGGTGTGGCTGGCCATGAAAGGCAAGCGTCCCGGCGACGAAATCGCCGCCTTGCCACGTGAGGTGGAAGTGTTTCACGTGGAACAGCTTCAAGTGCCCGGTCTGGGCGCCGAACGGTGCATTGTCTGGATCAGACGCGCATCCCGGTAACGTAAACTCGGCATCAAGTTAAAGCATCTGCCCCCGGGGGAATTCCATGTTTGGCGTAGCAGACTACGGCGCTTTCGTCGCAGCGATCATCATTTTTCTGGCAATCCCCGGCCCCGGCAACCTGGCGCTGATCACGTCGACGGGCAAGGGCGGGATCGCCGGCGGCCTAGCCGCCACGCTGGGCGTCATCGCCGGCGACCAGGTGCTGATGTGGGCGGCCGTGGCCGGAGTCGCCGCGCTGCTGACTGCGTATCCCACGGCCTTTCACGCCGTGCAATGGCTGGGCGCTGCGTACCTCGCCTGGCTGGGCGCCAAGATGCTGCTTGCCAAGCCCGGCGCCAAACCCATTCTCAATATCCAGCCGCACCACTACTTCAAGCAGGCCGGGCTGATCACGCTGCTCAACCCCAAAGCCATCGTCTTCTACATGGCTTTCTTTCCGTTGTTCGTCGACCCCGACCGTCACCAGGGGCTGCTGACCTTCGGCGTGATGGCGGCGACGATTGCCAGCCTGACTTTTCTCTACGGCCTCGTTGTCGTGCTGTTGACCCACCATCTGGCTGAGCGGATGCGCGCCAACCCGTTCATTGGGCGGGTGCTGGAAAAAGTGGCCGGCCTGTTCCTGCTGGGCTTCGGCATCAAGCTGGCGATCTCCAAATAATGACCAAGATCTTTTGCGTCGCCAACCAGAAGGGCGGGGTTGGCAAGACCACCACGACAGTCAATCTTGCGGCCGGGCTGGCAAAGGTCGGCCAGCGTGTGCTGATGGCCGATCTCGACCCGCAGGGCAACGCGACCATGGGCTCGGGCGTGGACAAGCGCAAGCTCGAGCTCACCGTTTACGACGTGCTGCTGGGGTCCGCCTCGGTGGCCGAAGCCCGAGTGAAAAGCGACAAGTGTGGCTACGACGTGCTAGGCGCCAATCGCGAGCTAGCGGGGGCCGAGGTCGAGCTGGTGCAGCTGGAACACCGCGACCAGCGCCTGAAGCAGGCGCTGGCCAAAGTGGCGCGCGAGTACGACTTCATCCTGATCGACTGTCCGCCGTCGCTGTCGATGCTCACGCTCAACGGCCTGTGCTCGGCGCACGGCGTGATCGTGCCGATGCAGTGCGAATACTTCGCGCTGGAAGGCCTCACCGATCTGGTCAATACCATCAAGCAGGTCCACGCCAACCTGAACAAGGACCTGCAGATCATTGGCCTGCTGCGCATGATGTTCGATGCGCGCATCACCTTGCAGCAGCAGGTGAGCGAGCAGCTCAAGTCGCATTTCGGCGAGAAGGTGTTCAACACCGTGATCCCGCGCAACGTGCGGCTGGCCGAGGCACCCAGTTACGGGTTGCCCGGCGTGATCTTCGATCCGTCCTGCCGCGGCAGCTTGGCCTTTGTCGAATTCGCACATGAGATGGTCGAGCGCATGAAGAAGATGTGAGCGCCAGCTCCGCAATTATGCAAGGCGTGATATACAGCTATCGATTCAATAGCAAGTGAAACCGTCCAACGTCCTTCTCCTGCCGGGCTGGGAAAACAGCGGGCCGCAGCATTGGCAAAGCCAGTGGGAAAAGCGCCATGGCTACCTGCGGGTGGAGCAACACGACTGGATCAGGCCGCTGCGCGGCGATTGGTTGGCGCGGCTGGAGGAGGCGGTGCTGTCGCGCGACGAACCGGCGGTGCTGGTGGCGCACAGCTTGGGCTGCATTCTCGCTGCCGCCTGGTCGGCGCTGTCGAAGAACACACATCGGGTGAAGGCGGCGCTGCTGGTGGCGCCGGGCGACGTCGAGCGGCCCGAGGTCCGCGAGCAGCTTCCCACCTGGTCGCCGATCGAGCTGCGGGCGCTGGCCTTCCCGAGCGTGTTGCTGGCCAGCCGAAACGACCCGAATTGCGAGTTCGAGCGCGCCCGCCTGTTCGCTTACGCCTGGGGCGCGCAGTTCATGGACTACGGCGAGTGCGGCCACATCAACGCCGACTCCGGCCTGGCGAGCTGGCCCGAAGGGCATGTGCTGCTGCAGGATTTGATGAAGGACTAAGAGATTGATGGTTACCAAGAAACCCAAGGGCCTGGGCCGCGGCCTGGAGGCCCTGTTCGGCCCGACGGCCCAGGAAAGCGCCGCCTCCGATCTGTCGATGAGCAGCCCTGGGTTGCCGGCATCGCTGTTGCTGGCCGACATGGTGCCGGGCTCGTACCAGCCGCGCACCCGCATGGACGAAGGCGCGCTGTACGAACTGGCGGAAAGTATCAAGGCGCAGGGCATCATCCAGCCGATCCTGGTGCGGCGCCTGAGCGATGAACGGGCCCGGCAGCGCCGTGGTCAAGAGTCGCCCGGATCCTTGGCGGCGCAGGCCGGCACGGATGGCTTTGATCGGCCGGTCTACGAGATCATCGCTGGCGAGCGCCGTTATCGCGCCGCCCGGCTCGCCGGCCTGGACAGCGTGCCGGTGCTGGTGCGCGACGTGCCCGACGAATCGGCGGCGGCGATGTCCCTGATCGAGAACATCCAGCGCGAGAACTTGAATCCGCTGGAAGAAGCGCACGGCCTGCAGCGCCTGGTCAAGGAGTTCGGCCTGACGCACGAACAGGCGGCGCAAGCCGTCGGGCGCTCCCGCAGCGCGGCCAGCAACCTGTTGCGGCTTCTCAACCTGACCGACCCCGTTCAGACGATGCTGATGGCGGGCGACATCGATATGGGCCACGCGCGCGCGTTGCTCGCGCTCGAACGCGCGGCGCAGATCACCGCGGCCAATCAGATCGTCGCAAAAAAACTGTCAGTGCGCGAAGCGGAAAGCCTGGTCAAGAAACTGGGCGCCGAGTTCAACCTGACCTCGCCCAAGCCCAAGAAGGAAAAGTCGCGCGACCTGCGCCGGGTGGAGGAAGAACTGTCGGACCTGCTCACCGCGCAGGTCGAGGTGCGCGTGAAGAGGCGCGTCAAGCGCAACGGCCGCAGCGAGGAACTGGGCGAAGTGGCGATCCAGTTCGGATCATTGGAAGAATTGAACGGGCTGATCGAGCGGCTGAGAGGATAGAACTGCATTGGACCGACGGAGCAGCGCGCAGTGGGCGCGAACAAAAAGGCCGGGGTTTCCCCGGCCTTCTTACCTGGCTAGCCACTTTGAAAACGCGCAAGCGTTTTCAAAGTGAAAATATCTTCCCCGGGTTCATGATGTTCTTCGGGTCGAGCGCGCGCTTGATGGTGCGCATCATGTCGATGGCGCCGGCGCCGGCTTCGGTCACCAGGAAATCCATCTTGTGCAGGCCCACGCCGTGCTCGCCGGTGCAAGTGCCCTCCAGGCTGAGCGCCCTCGCCACCAGCTGGTGATTGAGCTTCTCGGCG
This sequence comes from Ramlibacter sp., assembly GCA_035571795.1. Classification (GTDB taxonomy): domain Bacteria; phylum Pseudomonadota; class Gammaproteobacteria; order Burkholderiales; family Burkholderiaceae_C; genus Ramlibacter. Next base: position 4,488 of record DATNBX010000339.1, on the reverse strand, counting down.
ATCTCGCGCTCCTGCGGCTTTTCCGGGTCCAGCAAGTAGCCGAAGTGGAAATTGCCGTCGCCCACGTGGCCGACCAGGAAGTACGGCAGGCCGCTCGCGTCGGCTTCCTCGACCGAGTCGAGCAGGCAGTCGGCCAGCCGCGAGATCGGCACGCAGGTATCGGTGGAGATCGCGCGGCAGCCCGGCTTGGACTGGATCGCGGCGAAATAGGCGTTGTGCCGCGCGGTCCACAGCCGCGTGCGCTCCTCGGGCGTGGTGGCCCATTCGAACGCGTTGCCGCCATGCTCGGAAGCGATCTCCTGCACCAGCTCGGCCTGCTCCTTCACGCCGGAGGGCGAACCGTGAAACTCCATCAGCAGCAGCGGCTCTTCGCGCAGGTTCAGCTTGCTGTGCACGTTCACCATGCGCACCGTGTTGTGGTCGATCAGCTCGACCCGCGCGATCGGCACGCCCAGCTGGATGATCTGGATGGTGGTGCGCACCGCGGCCTCGATGCTCGGGAACGAACAGATCGCCGCCGAGATCGCTTCGGGCAACGGATACAGGCGAACCGTGACTTCGGTGATCACGCCAAGGGTTCCTTCGCTGCCGACCATCAGGCGCGTCAAGTCGTAGCCGGCGCTGGATTTCTTGGCGCGGGTGCCGGTGCGGATGATGTCGCCGCTGGCGGTAACCACCTCCAGGCCCAGCACGTTCTCGCGCATGGTGCCGTAGCGCACGGCGTTGGTGCCGCTGGCACGGGTGGCGGCCATGCCGCCGAGCGTGGCGTCGGCACCCGGATCGATCGGGAAGAACAGGCCGGTGCTCTTGATCTCTTCGTTGAGCTGCTTGCGCGTGACGCCGGGCTGCACCGTCACAGTGAGGTCCTCCGCGTTCACTGCCAGCACCTTGTTCATGCGGCCGACGTCGATGCTGATTCCGCCCTGGACCGCGAGCAGATGGCCTTCCAGCGAGGTGCCGACGCCGAACGGAATGACAGGCACCTCGTGATCGCTTGCCAGCCGGACCGCATCCGCCACGTCCTGCGTGCGCTCGGCGAACACCACCGCGGCGGGCGGCGGAGCCTGGAACGAGGACTCGTCGCGGCCATGTTGCTCGCGCACCGCCAGGGCCGTGGAACATTGCGCGCCAAAGCGCGTCTTCAGGGCGTCGAGCAACGCCTGCGGCACCGCGCGCAAGTGGATTTCGGGAACGAGTTGCGACAGTTCAGTGGGTGCGTTCATGCTGGGCTCCAGGGCACGCCGAGTTTAAGCCCTGCACCCGGCCTCGCCGCATGGGCAGGACGCTAATGGACGAACGAGTTTTCGTACTCGGCGCGGCTCACGACGCCGTCCTTGTTCTCGTCCATGTCCTCGAAGCTGCGCGGCATGATTGTCAGTTGCTGGGCTTCGGCGCGGGTCAGCACGCCGTTGCCATCGGTATCCGCGAACTCGAACGACTGGCTGATCTGCGCGGTGGTCCACTGACTGGGAGGCAGCGGCCGAGTCACGACTGCTCCAGGCGGTGTGGTCAAGCGAAAACCCGGGGTCACGGGCAGCGGGGTTGCCGGAGCGGCGGGTGCGGGCGCCATCTGGGCGCCAGCCAGCGCCGCTGCAAGCAAGCCGGCGGCGGCGGCAAGAACGGAAGCGAAGGATTTCATGGCGAACTCCTGGTTGTGCCTAGCGGAAGGCGTCTTCGTACTCGGAGCGAGTGAGGATGCCGTCGTGATTGCGGTCCATTTCTTCGAAGCTGTACGGCATGATGGTCAGACGCTGGGCTTCCGCACGGGTGAGCTCGCCATCGCGATTGGCGTCCGCGCCAATGAAGGACTGCGCGATCTGCAAGGCGGTGTAGGGTCCGGCGCCGGCCACGACAGGGGCAACTTGCCGCGCGGCAGCGCCGCCGTAACCGGCCCCGCCCAGCACCGCGGTCTGCGGTGGCACTGCCGTGTCAACCGGCGGGCTGCCCGCCGCTGTCCCGGGCGAAGCCAGGTTGGGGACCGTGGGCGAGGGCAGCCCCGCCGGGTTGGGCAAAGGCGATGGCAACCCGGCCGGAAACTGCGACGTCAGGCCGGCGGGACTGGGCATGGGCGAGGCCAGCCCGGCGGGACTGGGAATGCCGAAGCCGGCCACGCCCGGCGCGACACTGGGCGCGGCGGGTTGAGGCGTTGGGCGCACGGAACGGCTCGACGTTTGCGCCTGGCTGGCGCCGATGGCACCGGCCAACAGCGCGATCGCGCAGCCCAGTCGCAGGGTGTCTCGCGGAACGGAGATGGCATTCACGGCAGGACTCCTTCCTGGCAGGGGGCGGGCCCGGCAGTACAGAGCCCGCGTTCCATCCCATCTTTCTCGCCCGCCTCAACCCATCCAATCCGGCAACGACGCCAAAAGACGTAGGACGACGCTGACGCCTGCGGCGCTGGCGGCATAACGCACAATGCGGGCACGCATTAGCGTCGACAAGAGAAAGAGGTTCGATATGGGCAAGCGCCTGACGCAGATCGCGACACGCACCGGCGATGACGGCACCACCGGGCTGGGCGACAACACCCGGGTTTCCAAGGACAGCCTGCGCGTACACGCCATGGGCGACGTGGACGAACTCAATTCGCACGTTGGCCTGCTGATGTGCGAGCAGCTTCCGGATGCGCTGGCCGAGCTGCTGGTGGAGATCCAGCACCAGTTGTTCAACCTGGGCGGCGAGCTGTCGATTCCCGGGTTCGAACTGCTCAAGCCCGAGGCCGTGCTGGCGCTGGACGAGGCGCTGGCCCATTACAACAGCCAGTTGCCCAGGCTCGAGGAATTCATCCTGCCGGCTGGCAACCGCGCCGCGTCGCAGGCGCATGTCTGCCGCACAGTGGCGCGCCGGGCCGAACGGGCGGTGGTGGCGTTGGGCGGCGCCGAGGAGTTGCGCGAGACGCCGCGCCAGTACCTCAATCGCCTCAGCGATCTGCTGTTCGTGCTGGCGCGCGTCCTCAACCGCACGAACGGCGGCGACGACGTGTACTGGAAAAGCGAGCGGCTCGCGCGCGCTTCCTAGCGGACCTACGCCGGCTGGCGCGTCTTCGCCGGCTCCCGATTGAGCAGCGCGTACAGCAGGATCGCGCCGAAGGTCGCGGTGCCGATGCCGCCCAGCGCGAAACCGCCGAACTTCAGCGTGAAGTCGCCCGTTCCCAGCACCAGCGTGATCGCCACGACGATCAGGTTGCGGTTCTGCGAGAAATCCACCTTGTTGTCGACCCAGATCTTTGCGCCCGCCGTGGCGATCAGGCCGAACACCACGATCGAGACACCGCCCATCACCGGCAGCGGAATGGCCTGGATCACGGCGCCGAACTTGGGCGAGAAACCCAGCACGATCGCGATCACGGCCGCGACGACGAAAACCGCGGTGGAATAAATCTTGGTGGCAGCCATCACGCCGATGTTTTCGGCGTAGGTCGTCACGCCGGTCCCGCCCGCTGCGCCGCTGATCATGGTCGCGAGGCCGTCGCCGATGAAGGCGCGGCCGATGTACTGGTCGAGGTTGCGGCCGGTCATCGCGGTGACGGCCTTGATGTGGCCCAGGTTCTCAGCCACCAGGATGATCGCCACCGGTGCGATCAGCAGCATCGCGCCGCCATCGAATACCGGCGCCGCAAAACCAGGCATGCCGATCCAGGCCGCGTTGGCGATGCCCGAAAGATCCAGCGGCTTGCCCAGTCCCATGCCGTTCGCCAGGACGGCGTAAACGATGCTCGCCACCAGCAAACCCACCAGGATCAGCAGCCGCTGCACCATGCCGCGCGTGAACACCGCGACCATGCCGACGCATACGAAGGTGACGGCTTGCATCCAGGAGTCGAAGTTGCTCGCCGCCATGTTCTTGATCGGGATGCCGGCCAGGTTCAGGCCGATCACGGCCACCACGGCGCCGGTGACGACCGGCGGCATCACCTTTTCGATCCAGCCGGTGCCGACGGCCTGCACGGCAGCCCCGATCAGCGTGTACAGCGCACCGCAGGCGATGATGCCGCCCAGCGCCAGGCCGATGCTCGCGTTCGGGCCCTTGCCCGCGTAGCTGGTCGCCGCGATCACCACGCCGATGAAGGCGAAGCTCGAACCCAGGTAGCTCGGCACTTTGCCACCGGTGACGAGAAAGAACACCAGCGTGCCGATGCCGCTCATCAGGATGGCGATGTTGGGGTCGAATCCCATGAGGATAGGCGCGAGCACCGTGGCGCCGAACATCGCGATCACGTGCTGCACGCCCATCGCCGCCGTCTGCGGCCAGGGCAGGCGCTCATCCGGCGCGATCACGCCGCCCTGTCGCAGCACTTCGTGTGACTTCTCGGTCCAGTCGAACATTCCCATCGCTCGCTCCTTGTTGTTGAGTGCAGCGATGCTAGAAGCAATGCGCGCCCCGCACAAGGGCAAGGAGCCTGTGCGGCAGGGAAACCTGTCACGCCCGCGGCAATCAGCCGGCGAAGATCGCGACCTGGCCGAGCACTCGCGCGTCCTTGAGTATCTT
>DATNBX010000338.1:0-4559 GCA_035571795.1 Ramlibacter sp. | reverse complement strand
GGAGAACGGCTTCATCACGGCCGAGGCTGCGGAGGCGGCCAAGAAGCAGGAGCTGAAGGTTCGCAGCGGCAGCGACAACACGGCCGTGCACGCGGAATTCGTTGCCGAGACCGTGCGCCAGCTCGTTTTTGCGCAGTACGGGGAAGAGGCTTACACGCGCGGCCTGAACGTTTTCACCACGATCAACGCGGCCCAACAGGACACGGCATATCGGGCCTTGCGCAAGGGCATCATGGACTACGAGCGCCGCCAGATCTATCGCGGCCCGGAAGAATTCATCGACGTGCCGGCCGACCCCAAGGATGTCGAGGAGGCAATCGACGACGCACTCGCCGATCATCCCGACAATGGCGACGTCATGGCGGCCGTGGTGATGGAAGCCGGTCCGAAGAAGATCATCGCCGTGCGACAGAACGGCGAACAGCTGGAAATCACGGGCGAGGGCCTGAAGCCCGCGCAGTCCGGGCTGTCCGAGAAGGCGCCGCCCAAGACAAAGGTCCGGCGCGGGGCCGTGATCCGCGTCGTGCGGACACCTAAGAACACCTGGGAAATCACCCAATTGCCGGAGGTCGAGGGCGCGTTCGTCGCACTCGATCCGCGCGATGGCGCGATCCACGCCCTGGTCGGCGGCTTCGACTTCAACAAGAACAAGTTCAATCACGTCACGCAAGCCTGGCGCCAGCCCGGCTCGGGCTTCAAGCCGTTCATCTACTCGGCAGCGCTGGAAAAGGGCTTCACGCCCTCCACCATCGTGAACGACGCGCCGCTGTTCTTCGACGCCGGCGTCACCGGCGGCCAGCCGTGGGAGCCGAAGAACTACGACGGCAAGTTCGAAGGCACGATGCCGCTGCACACCGCGCTGGCCAAGTCCAAGAACATGGTGTCGATCCGGATCCTGCAGGCCGTGGGCACCCAGAACGCCCAGGACTGGATCACGCGCTTCGGTTTCGATGCGGAAAAGCATCCGCCCTACCTCACCATGGCACTTGGCGCGGGCTCGGTCACTCCGATGCAGATGGCCACCGGCTATGCAGTGTTTGCCAATGGCGGCTACCGCATCAATCCCTGGCTCATCACGAAAATTACCGACCAGCGGGGCAAGGCGCTGGTGGAAAGCCAGCCGCCACTGCCCAATGAATCGGTGCGCGCCATCGACGCCCGCAACGCTTTCATCATGGAGCGCCTGCTGCAGGAGGTCGCGCGCTCCGGCACAGGCGCAAGGGCGCAGCGCGACCTCAAGCGTCCGGACCTGTATGGCAAGACCGGCACCACCAACGACCAGATCGACACCTGGTTCAACGGTTTTCAACCCACTCTGGTCGCCATCGTCTGGATGGGATACGATAATCCGCGCTCGCTTGGCGACCGTGAAACCGGCAGCAGCTTGAGCCTGCCGGTGTGGATCAACTTCATGGAGTCAGCCCTCAAGGGCGTGCCGGTGATGGAGCCTTCGGCGCCCGAAGGCGTGGTCAACGTCGGGGGCGAGTGGTACTACGACGAATACGCGCGCGGAGGCGGTGTGGCCAACCTGGGAGGCGGCGCGCCGCCGGAAAGCGGATCGCCCGTGCCGATCGTCCAGCGCCCGCCGGAGGACAAGAGCCTGATGAATTCCGATGGGCTGCCGCCCAGCCGGCCGCAGTCCTCGCCGTCCGAGGAACGCAGAAGCATCCTGGACCTGTTCCGGAACTGAAGATTTGTCATGCCGGGCTCGACCGGGCATCCATGGGACACGCCAATCTAGGCGAAAACGAGAGACTGGCCGGCCTGTTCGCCGGCGTAGCGCGTGAGGTTGGCGAAGAACTCGCCATTGCCCTTCGTGTCCATCCACTGCGCGCCATCGAACTTGTAGTGAAAGCCGCCGGCCTTCGCCGCCATCCAGATTTCGTGCAAGGGCTTCTGCAGGTTCACCACGATCTGGCTGCTGTTGGGAAAGACGAGCGTCACCATGCCGCCGACCCGCTGGTTGTCGATGTCCGCGTCGGTTTCGTCGTTGATGCGATCGCAGCAGGCTTCGATGCGGCGCAGCAGCGCTTCGGCTCGGTCCATGAATTCGGGGTCGGTCATTACAATTTCGCCATGTCGGGTGTTTTCCAAATTCTAGTCAGCCGCCGCGCCTTGCGGCTTGCCCTTGCCGCAGGCGTGGTCGGTGCGCTGGGCGGCTGCGGCCAGAGGGGCCCGCTCTATCTGCCGACGGGCGAAGCCGCGGCCGCCCGGGCCACTTTACCGCAAACCCTGGTGCCCGCGGCCCAGCCGGCGTCGGCACCGCCGGCCACCGGAACCGCGTCGCCCATCCGCGTTCCATGATCATGAACACCTTGCCGGGCCATCCGCATTTCGAATTCAGGGACGGTGAGCTCTTCGCCGAGGCGATCAGCCTGCGCACTCTCGCGCGTCAACACGGCACGCCTTTGTTCGTCTATTCGAAACAGTCGATGCTGTCGGCGCTGGCCGCCTACCGGCGTGGCTTTGCCGGCCGCAAGGCGCAGATCTGCTACGCCATGAAGGCGAACGCGTCGCTGGGCGTGCTGCAGGTGTTCGCCCAGGCCGGCTGCGGGTTCGACATTGTCTCGGGCGGTGAACTCGAGCGCGCGCTGGCCGCGGGCGGGACGGCCGGCGACATCATTTTTTCCGGCGTCGGCAAGACCCGGGCCGAGATGCGCCGCGCGCTGGCGGTCGGGGTCGGCTGTTTCAACGTCGAGAGCGAGGCGGAGCTGGAGGTCCTGAGCGAGGTGGCCGTGGCCTGCGGCGAGGTCGCCCCGGTGAGCATCCGCGTCAATCCGGACGTGGATCCCAAGACCCATCCTTACATCTCCACCGGCCTGAAGGGCAACAAGTTCGGCATCGCCCACGCACGCACCTTGGCCGCCTACCAGCGCGCCGCCAGCCTGCCCGGACTGCGGGTGGCGGGCATCGACTGCCATATCGGCTCGCAGATCACCGACGCCGCGCCGTACCTGGACGCGATGGACCGTGTGCTCGACCTGGTGCAGGCGATCGAGGCCGCCGGCATCCCGCTGCAACACATCGATTTCGGCGGTGGGCTGGGCATCGACTACAACGGCGACCGGCCCCCGGCGGCCGACGACCTGTGGGGCAGGCTGTTCGCCAAGCTCGATGCGCGCGGTTTCGGCGACCGCCGGTTCATGATCGAGCCGGGCCGGTCGCTCGTCGGCAACGCGGGCGTGTGCCTCACTGAAGTGCTGTACCTCAAGCCGGGCGAGCAGAAGAACTTTTGCATCGTCGACGCCGCGATGAACGACCTGCCGCGGCCGGCGCTGTACCAGGGCTATCACACGATCGTGCCGCTGACGCGCAGCGACGGTACCCAGCGCACCTATGACGTGGTGGGGCCGGTGTGCGAAAGCGGCGACTGGATCGGCCGGGACCGCACGCTCGCGGTGCGGCCGGGCGACCTGCTGGCCGTGCTGTCGGCCGGCGCCTATTGCATGAGCATGGCCAGCAACTACAACGCCCGCGGCCGCGCTGCCGAGGTGCTGGTCGACGGGGATCGGGCCGACCTCATCCGCGTGCGCGAAACGGCAAGCGACCAAATGCGCTCCGAGCGACTGGTGCCCTGAGGGCGCGCCAGGCCAGCAACGCGGCGATGATGGCGGCATAGACCGCAACCTCGGCAAAATTGTTCTTGCCGGCGCGCATCCAGAAGAAATGCAGGATGCCCAGGCCCGCGATCGCATACACCGATTTGTGCAGGGCCTGCCAGCGCGACGCACCCAAGGCCTTCACCGCCCGGTTGAAGGAAGTTGCCGCCAACGGCGTGAGCAGCACGAACGCGCTGAACCCGACCAGGATGAATGGCCGCTTGGCAATGTCCTTGGCGATGTCCGTGGGGTCGAACCCCATGTCGAACCAGCTGTAGGCCAGGAAGTGCAGCGCGGCGTAGAAATAGACGAACAGCCCCAGCATGCGGCGAAAGCGCGCCAGCGCTGGCGTGGCGGTAGCGACGCGCAGCGGGGTCACCGCCAGCGTCATGCAAAGGAAACGCAGCGTCCAGCCGCCGGTGGCGCGGCTCAGATATTCCGCGGGGTTGGCGCCCAGATTGTTCGCGAAAGCGCCGTACAGCAGCCAGGCAAGAGGCAGCAGGGCCAGCAAGAACACCAGCGGCTTGGCTGCCGGATGAAGCAGCCCCCTGGCAACGCCTTTGCGCCATCCGATGGTGGCGGTTCCCATCAGAAGTTCTTCTTCAGGTCCATGCCGGCGTACAGCTGCCCGACCTGCGCCTCGTAGCCGTTGAACATCAGCGTCTTGCGTTTTTTCGCGAACAGTCCGTCCTCGCCGATGCGCCGTTCGGTGGCCTGGCTCCAGCGCGGGTGGTCGACGTTCGGGTTCACGTTGGAATAGAAACCATATTCATTGGCCGCCGCCTTGTTCCATGCCGTCCTGGGCTCGCGGTCGGTGAAGCGGATGCGCACCAGGCTCTTGCCGCTCTTGAACCCGTACTTCCACGGCACGACCAGCCGCACCGGCGCGCCGTTCTGGTTCGGCAGCACCTCGCCGTACATGCCGAAGGCCAGCAACGCCAGCGGGTGCATGGCTTCGTC
>DATNBX010000337.1:0-6449 GCA_035571795.1 Ramlibacter sp. | reverse complement strand
CATCCAGGATGCGCCGCCCAGCGCCGATGCGGGCGAGATCACCGACAAGGGCTATATCAACCAGCGCGCGGTCCTGGACCACCGGGCGGCCGATGTGGCGGCGCTGTACGAGAGCGGCAATCCGCGGGTGATCCGGCTGGGGTGAGGGCTGCATCGCGATGACGCCGCTATCACGCGGCGGTATAGCGGCGAGCGGAAAAAACGACTTCCCGCGGACGGCGGCGGCTTCTAGACTGCTGCACTCATGACAGAAGACAGCTATGACGTCATCGTCGTCGGCAGCGGCGCGGCCGGCCTGACGGCGGCATCGGTGGCCGCGTCGCAAGGGCAGCGGACGCTGCTGGTGGAACACGCGCCGGTCGCCGGCGGCACCACGGCCATCTCCGGTGGCATGGTCTGGATTCCGGCCAACGAAAAGATGAAGGCAGCGGGCATCACGGACAACCTCGATGCGGCGCGCCTGTACCTGCAACACACGCTGCCCGCGAATGCGGGCGACCCCGTGCGCGAGGCGTTCCTGCAGCGCGGGGACGAAGCGGTTCGCTACCTGGAGGCGAACACGGCGCTCAAGCTGCGGCCGGTCGTGCGCTATCCCGACTACTACCCCGATCTGCCCGGCGCGACAGCTGGCGGCCGCGTCCTCGAATCCCTGCCGTTCGACGCGCGCGAACTCGGCCGCGATTTCGTTCTGATGCGCCCGCCCTTGCCGGAGTTCATGGCGTTCGGCGGCATGATGATCAGCCGCGAGGACATGCCGCACTTTCGCCGCATGGCCCGTTCGCCGCGCTCCGCCTGGCAGGTGGCCAAGCTGATCGGCCGCTATGGGCTGCAGCGGCTGCGCGCGCATCGGGGCACCACCCTTTACCTGGGCAACGCATTGATCGGCCGGCTGTTGAAGTCGGCGCGCGACCTGGGTGTCGAGATTCGGCTGCAGGCGTCGGTCGTGTCGCTGCTCAAGGCCGAGGACGGGCGCATCTGCGGCGTGGAGCTTGCGCAGCGCGATGGCTCGCCGCGCCGCGTTCTGGCCCGCAAGGGTGTGGTGCTGGCGACCGGCGGCATCTCGCACGATGCCGCGTTGCGGTCGCTGCACGTGCCGGCGTCGGCCGGCACCTTGTCGGCAACCGTGCGCTCCGGTGCGACCAAGGGCGGCGTGCGGCTGGCGCAGGAAGCGGGCGCACGCACGACGACGCCGGCGCAGGCGCGTGCGTTCTGGGTGCCGGCGTCGATCTTCACGCGGCGCGACGGCTCGCAGGGCGTGTTTCCGCACACCGTCACCGATCGCGCCAAGCCGGGCCTGATCGCGGTCGATCGCCAGGGAAGGCGCTTCGTCAACGAAGCCGTCTCGTACCACGACTTCGTGCAGGCGCAGCTGCGCCACGCGGATGCCGCGATCCCGGCGTGGCTCATTTGCGACCGCCGGTTCCTGTGGAAATACGGACTGGGCCGCATCAAGCCGTTCACGCTGTCTCTGGGCAGCTATGTCGCCGATGGCTACCTCAAGCGCGCTGCCACGATCGGCGAGCTGGCCGGCGCGATCGGCGTGCCGCCCGCCGCGCTGGCCGAGACGGTGCAAACATTCAACGAAGGCGCGGCTCAGGGGCTCGATCCCGCTTTCAGGCGTGGCAGCGACATCTACCAGCGCCATCTGGGCGACGCCGACCAGCAGCCCAATCCGTGTGTGGCACCCATCGTTACGGCGCCGTTCTTCGCGGTCGCGGTGCATCCGGCCGACCTGGGCATGGCCGCAGGCCTCGTCACCGACGAGCGGGCGCGCGTGCTCGATGCGGCGGGCCGGCCGATGGCGGGCCTCTGGGCCTGCGGCAACGACATGCACTCGCTGATGGATGGAGCCTATCCTGGCCCGGGAATCACGCTGGGTCCTGCGCTCGTTTTCGGTTACATCGCCGCGCTCGACGCGTGTTCGGAAGCCGTTGCGGTTCAGGGTAAACGCTTATAAGCGCGCAATATAGGTGTCGTCGGAAAACAGTAGTTTTCCAAGGGGGTGCCGATCCCTACACTGGCCCTCCATGACGAACGTGCCATCGCCCCTCGCGCTCGACCGCGCCGACGCTCCCAGCTCCGGCGAACTGCCCCAGAACCGCCTGCTGCTGGGAGGGCGCTGGACCGACGGTGCCGACCATATGGCTGTGCTCGACAAGTACCGCCTGACGGCCTGCAGCCGTTTGCATCTCGCTTCGCACGAGCAGGTGCGCGGCGCGGTCGCCGCGGCGCACCAGGCCTTTGCGGCAAGCCGCCTGACGCCTTACGAGCGCGGGGCTATTCTCGACCGGGCCGCGGCCATCCTGGAGCGTGATTCCGCCCGCCTGTTGAGCACGCTGCAGACCGAAGGCGGCTTCACGCTCACCGATTCGCAGGGCGAGCTCAGGCGCTGCCTGCAGACCTTCCGCTTGTCCGCCGAGGAAGCGCGTCGTTTCGTCGGCGAGATGATTCCGCTGGAAGGCGCTCCGATGCAGGCCGGCCGGATCGGTTTCACGCTGCGCGTACCGCTGGGCGTGGTCTGCGCCATCACGCCCTTCAACGCGCCCTTGAATACGGTGGCCCACAAGGTGGCGCCGGCGCTGGCGGCGGGCAACGCCGTGGTGCTCAAGCCTTCCAGCAACACACCCGGCATCGCCAACCTGATGGCCGAGGCGCTGCTCGAAGCGGGCCTGCCGCCGGGGCTGATTTCGGTGGTGCACGGCGGCTCCAGCGTGGCCCAATGGCTGGTCGACGAGCCGGCGATCCGGTTCTTCGCCTTCACGGGCAGCACCGAAGTCGGCCGCGCGATCCAGCAGCGCGCCGGCCTGCGCCGCACGCAGATGGAGCTGGGCAGCATCGCCTTCACCATCCTTTGCGACGATGCGAACTTCGATACCGCGCTGCCCAAGCTGGTGGCCGCGGGTTACCGCAAGGCCGGCCAGGTCTGCACGTCGGTGCAGCTTGCGCTCGTGCATCGCTCGCGGCTGGCGGAGGTGGAATCGGCACTGGCGGCGCTGGTGCGGGAGTTGCCGTTCGGCGACCCGCACGATCCCAAGACCCTGGTCGGCCCGGTGATCAACGTGGCTTCGGCCGAACGGATCGAGCGTTGGATCGACGAAGCGCTGGCGCGCGGGGCGCGGCGCCTGGCGGGCGGACGGCGCCAAGGCGCGGTCGTGCCGCCGACGTTGCTGGCCGACGTGGACGACTCGATGCCGGTGAGCTGCCAGGAAGTGTTCGGCCCTGTCATGTCGATCGTGCCGTTCGACACGCTGGAAGAAGCCATCGACCGGGTCAACGCCACGCCTTACGGGCTGGCCACCGGCCTGTTCACCAACCGGCTCGATGCGGCACTGAAGGCCGCGCGGAGATTGGTGGTGGGCGGCGTGCACATCAACGAGACTTCCAGTTCGCGCGTCGACCTGATGCCGTACGGCGGCTCCAAGGACAGCGGCTTCGGCCGCGAGGGCCCGCACTACGCCATGCGCGAGATGAGCGAGGAGCGTCTGATCACGCTGACCGCATGACGATGCGCATCCGCAACGAACAGGCCCCGGGCGAAGGAGCAAGGCAATGTCGATGATGAAGGGCGGCCAGCTGATTGCGCAGACGCTGGTGAGCGAGAAGGTGCCGTATGTGTTCGGCATCTGCGGGCACGGCAACGTCGGCATCCTGGATGCGCTGTACGAAGTGAAGGACCGGCTGCAGCTGGTCTCGCCGCGGCACGAGCAGTGCGCCGGCCACATGGCCGACGCGTACTTCCGGGTCAAGCACCGCCCGGTCGCCACGCTGACCTCCACCGGTCCCGGCTCGGCCAACCTGGTGATGTCGCTGGCCACGGCGCTGTCCGACTCGTCGGCCTTCATGGCGATCACCGCCAACGTGCCGACCTCGCAGCACAACCGCGCGCCGTTCCAGGAGTTGTACAAGCACAACCAGGCCGACTTCGCGCAGGTGATGCGTCCCGTCGTCAAGCGCGCCTTCCAGCCCTCGCGCGTGGAGATGCTGCCGCTGGCGCTGCGCCAGGCGCTCGACACCATGGTCACCGGCCGGCCCGGCCCGGTGAACCTGGATATTCCGTACAACGTGTTCCAGGAAGAGGCCGACGTCGAGGTGCCGCCGCATTCGCACCTGGACCGTCCGCACCGCCCCGGCGCGAGCGATGCCGACATCGCAGCGGTGCTCGATCTGCTGGCCGCCGCGCACAAGCCAGTGCTGTTCATCGGCCAGGGCGCGACGCTGGCCGAAGCCGGGCCGGAACTCACCCAACTCTCGAGCCGGCTCGGCTTGCCCGTCATCACATCGCCCAACGGGATGGGCTGCGTTCCGGCCGGCGATCCGCTCACGCTGGGCTTCATCGGACGCAACGGCGCCTACCCGGCCAACCAGGCCGGCCGCCATGCGGACCTGGTGCTGACCATCGGCACCCGTTTCGATGACCGGTCCTCCTCGAGCTGGCAGCCGGGCTATTCCTGGAACTTCCCATCGACCCAGCTGGTTCACGTGGACATCGATCCGCAGGAACTGGGCCGCAACTACCCGACGAACGTTGGCATCGTGGCCGATGCCAAGGTGTTCGTGCGGCAGCTGCTCAATGCGCTGCCGTCCCGCACCGATATCGATGCCGGCCGCTACGGTGCCTGGCGCGACCAGGTGCACGGCTGGGTGCGCGAGTGGACCGCCTTCGTCCAACCGCACTTCGGCGACTCCACCAGCCCGCTGCGGCCCGAATTCGTGGTCGGCACGCTGCAAAAGACGCTGCCGGACGACGTGATCCTCGCGCTCGATTCCGGCGTGCACCACAACTGGTTCATGCAGTTCTGGAAACCGCAACGGCCGCAGAGCATGCTCAATAGCTGGGGCTATTCCTCCATGGGCTTCGGCGTCTGCGGCGTGCTGGGCGCGCAGCTGGCCGCGCCCGACCGGCCGTGCGTGGCGGTGGTCGGCGACGGCGGCTTCACGATGGCGCCCCATGTGCTGTGCACCGCGGTCGAATACAACCTGCCGGTCGTCTGGGTGATCTGGAACAACTTCGCCTGGGGCGCGATCCGCGACCTGCAATACGGGCTGTTCGACGGCCGCGAGATCGGCACCGCGTTCTACAAAGGCCAGACCGGCGAACGCTACAACCCCGATTTCGCCGCCTGGGCCCGCGCCTGCGGCGCCGACGGTATGACGGTGACGAACTCCCAGGACCTCGGCCGGGCGGTCGAGCAGGCGCTGAAGAACCGCAGGCCCTGCGTCATCGACGTGCACGTGGACGCCGAGGTACGCCCGCCGTCCACCGGCACCTGGCAGCTGCCGCCAATTCCCTACAAGGAGCCGATTTTCGGCAAGCCATACCAGCCATGACAAGAATCGACCATTCGATCGCCGCGGGCAACGAACCCGCACCCATTCACCACGGAGACACCATGAACCACAAGCGAAAATCTCTCACCACCTTGGCGGCCATCGGGCTGGCGCTGGCGATGGGCCAGGCGGTCCACGCGCAGGACACCAGTCCGGTGCGCATCGGCCTGCTCTATACCAAGCAGGGCCCAGGCGCCGCGATCGGCGAGTTCCTGCATCGCGGCAGCGAGCTGGCCGTCGAACAGGCCGGCAAGAAGGTGCTGGGCCGGCCGATCGAGCTGGTGTGGCTCGACGAGCCGAACCCGCAGGTCTCGCAGCAGAACATGCAGAAACTGGTCGACGAGAACAAGGTCGTCGCGGTGGTGGGGGGCAACTACAGCTCCTCGGCGCTGGCGATGATGAGCGTGGCCAACCGCGAGAAGATTCCGCTGATCCTGCCGGGCGCGGCGGCCAGCGAGATCACCGGCAAGGGCTGCAGCCGCTACACCTTCCGCACCCAGGCCACGGTGCCGGTGCAGATGCGCGGACTGATGCCGTACGTATCGTCGATCGGCAAGAAGGTGTACTTCATCACCCCGTCGTATGCGTTCGGCCAGGACATCCTGCGCGCTTCGCGCTCGATGCTCAAGGAAGTGGGCGCCACCGAAATCGGCGTCGACGAGGTGCCGCTGAACACCGCGGACTACAGCTCCTACATCCTGAAGATCCGCCAGGCCAAGCCCGATGTCGTCGTGGGCGGCCTCGTGGGCGGCGACTTCTCCAACTTCCTCAAGCAGTGGAACGAGATGGGGATGAAGGACAAGATCCCGTATGTGGCCGTCGCCGTGACCGACACCGACTTCTGGGACGTCGGCCCGCAGGCCTCGACCGGCATCTTCATCAAGCCCTGGTACTACAACAACCCGAAGAACACCGCAGCCGAAAAGAAGTTCACGGAAGACTTCATCAAGAAGTTCGGCCGGCCGCCGTCAGACAAGTCGTGGTCGGGCTGGATCGCCATGCGATCGCTGCTTGAATCCATTACCGCCGCCAAGTCCACCGACCGGCAGGCGATCGTGACGGCGCTGGAAAAGTGGAAGAACACCGAGGGCGCGTTCCCGTTCTACTTCCGCGACTGGGAC
>DATNBX010000336.1:0-4675 GCA_035571795.1 Ramlibacter sp. | reverse complement strand
CAGCAGCCAGGTGGGCGCGACGGCGCGCAGCAGCGCCGGCAGCGCGCTGTCCCTGCGGCACAGGTCAGCCAATGCTTCGAGCACGGGAAGATACGGTTCGCCCGTGCCGTAGTGCTCCACGCACTGCCCGCGCGCGCAGGCCACATCGCCCAGGCCGGCGATGAAGTGTTCAATCAGCGTGGTCTTGCCGATCCCCGGTTCGCCCGTGACCCAGGCCAGCGTACGCGTGCCCCCGTACGCGCGCTCCCAGGCCGTGCCCAGGCGCGCGAGCGCGTCGGCGCGGCCGACGAACGACCCGCTGTCCTGCGCGCCTGCTGCGGAGTCGGTGGCAGACAACGCGCGCCCAGGTACTAGGGTCTGGGCGATCGGGACTGCGATGAAGCGGTAGCCCCGCCGCGGCACTGTTTCGATCACGCGCGGCTGGCGCGGATCGTCACCGAGGATCGTGCGCAGATCGCTGATCGCGGTCTTGAGCACCGATTCGCTGACGAACTGGTGCCCCCAGACCTGGTCGAGCAACGCGTCCTTCGTCAGCAGCGAGCCGGGCTGGCGCGCGAGCGCGCACAGCAGGGCGAACGGCGTCGGCGCCACGGCGAGCGGTTTGCCGCCGGAAAGCAGCGTGGCGTTGGCTTCGTCGAGTTCGAACTCCGCGAAACGCACACGCACGGGGTTCGAGCCGGCGGCCGAAGGGCGTGCCAATGGGGCCTCCTGAAAATGGTGGCAGACCTCGGATCGTACGCCAGGAGGCGCGGGCACGTGGTGCGTGCCGGTGCGCTTAGCGGCTGGCCAGGCTCGGCGCGGCTTCCGGAGCGCGGTGGGTCGACAGCCAGGCGGCGCCGCTGTCTTCCCCGTTCATTGCGTTCACCTGGCGGCGCTCAGCCATGTACTCGGCCGTCGCCTGCGCCCGCGTATAGCCACTCGCAACCTTGGGCGCCTGGTTCGATGCCGTCGCCAGGCTGTGAGTCATTCTCAGCGCCTCGGATTGGCCGATGACTTCGGCCTGCACTTCGGCGCGGGTCTTGGTGCTGACGAACGAGGTGTCGCCAAAGACGTCCTTTTCGCCTGCGTATGCCGTGCCCGAGGCAATGGCGGCGACGGCGAAGATCGCGGCAGCAGCTGTGGTGATGCTCAGTGTGTTGAAAACGATGAGAGCGGACTTGCGGTTCATGAGATTTCCTTCCAATTTGTTTTCGATATCCACCATGGATCTCGATGCTTGAAGGTTAGTCGCGATGCCCCTGGAAGTCGTCAGCGAACGGTCGCCGTTCGGTCGCAGTTGCGTTAGCCATTGCAGCATTCCCGAGGGTCTCAAAAAAAACTCCGCGCCGGGGAAGGGCGCGGAGCAACCTTGGAGAAAACTTCGATTCAGGGCCTGTCCACGCTGATCAGAAGGTGTGCCGGATGCCGGCTTCGAAACCATTCGAGTGTTCGTTGGCCGCCGTGACCGCGCCCAGCAGCGAGGTCGACGAGCCGCCGCTGTTGGTGACCCGCGCGACCGTCCCGTACATCGCCGTGCGCTTGGAGTAGTTGTAGACCCAGCTGGCCATGAACTTCTTCGCGGTGGGCTCGTCCAGGCCGGGGCCGTGCACGTCGATCTTGTAGCGCGAATAGCCGGCGCGCAGCTCGCTGCTGCCGTACGGAACACTCGTGCCGAGCGACCAGCCGTTGGCCTTGGCGAGCTGCTGCGCACCGCCCGATGTCAGAGGAACCAGCCCATCGTCGTGCGAGAAGTTGGCCAGCAGCTTGGCCACACCGAAGTCGTAGAAGCCGCCAATGTTGGACTGCTTCGAGTTGCCCGCGCTGTACTCGGTCTTCGACGTCGCGGCCGCGATCTCGTAGCGGTCGCCCTTGTAGCCCACGCGGACGCCTGCGCCGTTGCCGTCATTCTTGTTCGGCGCGTTGGACGCGTTCTCGCCCAGGTAGTACTGGGCCTGGCCGAAGAAGCCGTTGATCGCGGGCATGAAGTAGCTGATAGAGTTCGACGCGCGGGTGTTCGTCACGCCGGTGATGATGTTCGTGCCGTTGACCGCGGTGCCCACGCCGGTGCCGCCCGTCGGTTCGTACGTCAGGTTGTAGTACTGCGGCGTGAAGTCGCGGCCCAGGCGGACTTCGCCCCAGGCGCCGCCCAGGCTCAGCGTGGAACGGCGATTGAATGTGAGGCCCTGGGAGCCGGCCCCCGAACCGCTCGCCTGGTTGTTGGTGTTGGTGTACACGCCGGTACCGTTGTCGGGATTCACGCCGGCTTCGAGCCAGAACCCTGCCCACTGACTGCCGCCGAGATCCTCGGTGCCCCGGAAGCCCAGACGCGACGTGCTCAGGCCCGAGTTCCCGAGCTGCGTCTTGTTGGCGACGCTGCCGGTGCCGCGCTGCATGGCGACGTCGACAACGCCGAACAGCTGGACCGATTGGGCGGACGCGAGGCCGCACATCGCGAGCGTGGCGGTGGCGAGTGCGGTTTTCATTCGGGTTGTTTTCATGGGTGATCTCTCAAGGGTGGTTGAAGGTTGAAACTGCGAGCAGCCACTGTAGGAGGGGGGAACCGAAAGAAAAACGCGGCGCGGCGCAATGCGTATTGCGGTTTCCGGAATAATCGCGGGCAGGAGGGCGCCGCATGGACCGGCTTCAATCGAT
Organism: Ramlibacter sp.; assembly: GCA_035571795.1. Lineage (GTDB taxonomy): Bacteria > Pseudomonadota > Gammaproteobacteria > Burkholderiales > Burkholderiaceae_C > Ramlibacter. Next base: position 2,044 of record DATNBX010000336.1, on the reverse strand, counting down.
GCGCGTGTTCGAACGCGTGGTGGACGAAGGTGGCTTCGCGGCGGCCGCACGGGTCCTGGACCTGGCGCCGGCCGGCGTCACCCGGCTGATCGAGGATCTCGAACAGTCTCTTGGGGTGCGGCTGCTGAATCGCACCACGCGGAAACTGTCGCTCACGCAGGCCGGCGAGGTCTACCTGGCCAGAATCCGCCCGATCCTGGTTGAGATCGAGGAAGCGCAGGAACTCGCCAGGTCGCATACACGCGAGATCGACGGCACCTTGCGCATCGCCGCGTCACCCACGGCGGGGGTCAACGCCATCGCACCCGCCGTGGCCGAATTCCGGCGCGCGCATCCGGGCGTGCAGGTCGAGATCCACATCTCCCATGCACCCGCCGAGGAGGTCGAGCACTTCGACATCACGTTCCTGCAGCAAAACGTCAGGCTGGACGCCGACGTGGTGGTGCGGCCCGTCTTTTCGAGCCGCATGGTCCTGTGCGGCACGCCTGGCTACCTGCGCGCCAACGGTGTCCCGCGCAAGCCGGAGGATCTCGCGAACCATTGCGTGCTGCGCGTCCGGATGACCGGCGCGCGGCTGCGCCCGTTGAAACTCGTGAATCCGCAGGAGGACGGCCGGTTCGTCGAGATCGACGCGCCTGCCGGCGTGATCGCGAACGACCTGGACACGATCGCGTACGCGGCGCTGGAGGGCGCGGGATTGGCCTTGTTCGCCGAAATCGCGTGGTCCCGCCTGCTGCGGGAAGGCGTGCTGCAACGGGTGCTGGAGCCCTGGGTCGGCGCCGAAAACCTCGGCTTCGTCGCCGCGATGCCGAGCCGCCGGTTCGTGCCGCTGCGCACGCGCGCGTTCCTGGATTTCTTCCTGGAGTTCGTGCGGCGGACCGAGGCGAAGCTCGGCGGGGCGAGAGCCAAGACGGCCTGAAGGGGCCCCGACAAGTCCCTTACCGAATCGCGACCGGAAGGAGACGACTTCGGCCGCGCGGCGCGCGACACTTCGTGAATCCTGTTAACCTGGGATCCCGAAATGAAACGACTCTCTCTTCTTCTCCTCGCGGCCGCCGCGGCCGCTCCAGCATTCGCCCAATCCAGCGCACCGGCCGATCCCGTGCTTGTCGAGAACGCGCGGGTGCGTTCGTCCACGCCCGTCTACGAGGAAGTGCAGGTCCCGCGGACGGAATGCATCACGCAGACCGTGGTAACGGAAACGCCTGCGCGGTCCGACAAGCCCAATCTGGTCGGCGCCGGTCTTGGCGCGGTGGCCGGAGGGCTGCTTGGTCACACGGTGGGCGGCGGCAACGGCAAGACCGCCGCGACGGCGGTGGGCGCAGTCGCGGGCGCGCTCGTGGGTAGCGACCTGGCGAATCGCAACGCCAACGCCCAGGCCGAGCGGGCCCCGGCCGAGGTGCAGAACTGCAAGACCGTCAAGGCGACGCAGCGCCGCCTCGTGGGCTACCGCGTCCGGTACGAATATGCCGGCCGCGAGTTCGAATCGATCGTGCGCAGCAATCCGGGCTCTACCCTTCCGGTGCGCCTGTCGGTGGCGCCCGTGGACACGCCGTAGCTCGGCGGCGACGGAAGCAAGGCGTGCGCCGACTAGCCTCCGCGCCATGACGAGCTCGACCGACCTGCGCCGCCCGGGCGATGCCGCGCTGCTCCAGCATGCGGATGGCTTGAGCAACGAGCTCATCTTGATCATCGAATCCGTGGCGGGCGAATTCGTCGATCCGGCCAGGCGCATTGCCTGCGGCGTGCGCATCTATCTGCACCTGGCTCGCGACTGCCAGGTGTTCGCGAAGGTGGTCGCCCATCGCGGTCTCGACGTCGCGGGCGCGGCAAGCCTGATCCACAACTACCTTCCCGGCCACATCGCTTCGGGCAAGCAATCGGCGCGCTTCGCCGATGCGCCTATGGAAACCGCCATCGACCTGATCGCCGGCACGACGCTGGCGGCGGTGATGCGCATCGCGGCCGGCAGTACGCCCGCCGATCATCCGGAACGAGTGGCCCTGGCGATCCTCAAGGGCCTCGGTGTTCCGGGACTGCAGGC
>DATNBX010000335.1:0-48720 GCA_035571795.1 Ramlibacter sp. | reverse complement strand
CCGCGCTCGGGTTGCGAGCAAGCACGTTCAACTTCACGCCCTTGAAGCACTTGCTCCTCGAGACCGCGCTCTCGCGCAAGCCGCAAGACCCCAATGCCCTCGACTATGTCAGCAAGGGACCCAGCGGAACCCTGGACGCGGACGTGGACCGCCACTACGCCCCACTTGCGCGCCAGGAACTCATCGAGGTTCTGGAAACAGGCCAGGCGCTGACCACGGCGCAGTTCCTTCGGCGCTGCGGAGCCCTTGGGCCATACCGCCACCGGGGCGCGATGCTTCCGAAGCTGCGCAGCGTCGTCCTCGAGTTCCGCGCTTCGCCGGCGTCAGTCAAGCCACTGCGTCCAGGCAAGACCCTGTTTCGCAACGCGCCAGACATTCGCGTACCTGGCCGCCCAGGGGCATAGGAGCCCATGTGGGTCGCGGAATCCGCCGCACGCGCGGCAAGACGGAGTTCCTGGTCATCGCACAGCCTTCTTTGCGAGCTTCTTCTCCACCTCGACCAAGGATTTCAGTGTCGACCACTGGGAGCGGATGCGCATGACCGTCGAGCGTGTCGAGAGCACGAGAGAAGGCGCAGGTCCATCCGGACAGTTCGCTGAGCCCGCCGGCTCCTTAGTCGCCCGCGAAGGGCAGCACTCGCGCCGGCCCCAGAGCTGTCGTTGAGTGGGAGTACCACCCTCACCGACTGGCTGACTCAGCCGCTGCAGCGTCGTCCCTAGTGAACGGAGAGAGGCGCTCGGCAAGATGAGCCGAATTGGTGCGTCGGCACCGATGCAGGGCCCCAGCGCACGGCTGCGGTCCCGGACTACTCCAACCCTTCACAAGCCATTTTGAAGGGCTCCAAAGCCCGTTAATTCAACGCGTACTTTCCACTACTGGACGAGCTTCGACGGCGGGGGAACAACATAGTTGCAAGAGCTCGCGCGACGGCCCCCTCTGCAGACCACGTCTGAGTAGAGAGTAGTTGCAAAGGCGTGAAGCCCCCGTCGAGCTCTCTCTTCTGAAATCACGTGCGCTGCGTGAGTAAGACATGGTTGCAAGAACCCAGGTCGATGGCGTTCTGGTCGCCGACGACCAGCGCGGCGATCAGGCCCGCCGTCTTGCGATCGGCGACGTGTTCGAAGATCCGGTCGCGCACGTCCTGCCGCGCCCTTTCCACCGGATGCCACCAGGTGCCGCCCAGGCGCTGCGGCGGAGTGTCACGCGGACCGGAGCGGACATAGCCGGTGGCCTGCAGCCCCTGTTCCCACAGCCACAGCTCGTAGTCGAAGCCGTGCGGATTGCTGTTGCCATGCGGCGCCTTCAGCCGCAGCGTCATTCGCCAGCGCTCGCCTGCGTGCAGCTCGGGCGTTTGCCGCTGCAACTCGAAGATGCCATCGGGGTCCGGGATGACGCCGCCATACCAACCGAGATAAAGCTGCGGCGGAATGCGCACCGCTGCGCCGGCCATCGAAGCGGATTCGACCTCCAGGCGAAATCGCAGCCCAGTCTCATTGCGCTGCGGCATGGCCGCCACCACGCCGGTAACCACGATGTCGCGGCCTTCCAGGGCGGGGTCGAGCCCCTGGGCGGCGAAGTGCACCGAGCGCAGCCCGCACAGGGCGAAGGCGACCAAAGCGAAGGTCGGTAGCGCGAAGGCTGCCCTCACCCGCAAGGCGGAGAAGGAGAGGTAACTTCCGGCCACCAGCCAGGCGAGGGCCGGGACCAGCATCAACGCATACGCCTGCCAACCCCACAGCGCCGGCTGCTGCAGTTGCAGCGCCGAGCCGAACACCACGCCCAGCAGCGCCGGCGTCAGCGACCTCCCGCCAGCGTGGCTATTCGGCATGACTCATCCTCAACGGATCGCGGGACGGCCCTGCCGACAGGCGGGGCATTACTTCACAGGCAGGTCGGCACTAAGACCCGCCTGCATCTGGGCAGGGCCGGCGGTCCGGGTGTCCGTTCTCCGGCGCACGCTCGCGTGCGACCATCGCAGCGCTCGAACTTGGCTGGCTTCAACCGGTGGCTGGCTGATCAATTCTGTAGCAAACCGCGAATGGGCCTGCGCCCGGACACCCAAACCACCGACCCTACGTGGCATCACCTCGCTCGAGAACGCAAGTTCCACCGGCCGCCGGCGCGAGGTGGTCGCCGGAAACGCCACGATTGCAAGTCCAGGGCATCGACACGATCGGAATAACTGGGGCATCGCGAGGTGGTCGCCTGAAACGGCATTCAGGCCCCGGACTTGCTAGTATTCCCGCATGTCGATCCACGCCGCACTGAACCACGTCACCCACTACAAGTACGACCGGCCGGTGCAACTGGGGCCCCAGGTAGTCCGCTTGCGTCCGGCGCCGCATTCGCGCAGCAACATCATCTCGTACTCGCTGAAAGTCGAGCCGGCGAAGCATTTCATCAACTGGCAGCAGGATCCTTTCGCCAACTACCAGGCGCGCCTGGTGTTCCCCGACAAGGCCACCGAGTTCAAGGTGACGGTGGACCTGGTGGTGGAAATGGCGGTGTACAACCCGTTCGACTTCTTCCTGGAACCGGCCGCCGAGAATTTCCCGTTCACGTACGAGCCGCTGGTCTCGCAGGAGCTCGCGCCCTACCTCGCGATCGAGCCCGACACGGTGCTGCTCCAAAGCTATCTCGGGCAGGTCGATCGGACGCCGCAGCGCACGATCGATTTCCTGGTCGGCATCAACCAGAAGCTGCAGCACGACATCAAGTACCTGATCCGCATGGAGCCGGGCGTGCAGACTCCCGGCCAGACGCTGGAGAAGGCCAGCGGTTCGTGCCGCGACACCGGCTGGCTGCTGGTTCAGTTGCTGCGCCGCTGCGGCTTGGCGGCGCGCTTCGTCTCGGGCTATCTGATCCAGCTCACGCCCGACGTGAAGGCGCTGGAAGGACCGGTGGGAACCGCCGTCGACTTCACCGACCTGCACGCCTGGTGCGAGGTGTACCTGCCCGGCGCCGGCTGGATCGGGCTCGATCCGACCTCGGGCCTGCTGGCCGGCGAAGGCCACATCCCGCTGGCCTGCACGCCGCAGCCCTCGGGCGCCGCGCCGATCGAGGGCGTGGTGGACGACGCGCAAGTCGAGTTCAGCCATCACATGCAGGTCACGCGCATCTATGAATCTCCGCGCGTGACCAAGCCCTACAACGAGGACCAATGGTCGCAGGTGCTGGCGCTCGGCGAGTCGGTGGACCGCGAGCTGCAGGCGGGCGACGTGCGACTGACGATGGGCGGCGAGCCGACCTTCGTGGCGGTGAGCGACCGCGACGCCGCCGAGTGGAACACCGATGCACTGGGTCCGACCAAGCGTGGCTACGCGACGGCTTTGATGCACCGGCTGCGCGATGAATACGGCCAGGGCGGCTTCCTGCATTTCGGCCAGGGCAAGTGGTATCCGGGCGAGCAGTTGCCGCGCTGGGCGCTATCCATCTACTGGCGCGCCGACGGCCAGCCGGCCTGGAAGAATCCGGCCTTGTTCGCCGACGAAGGGCAGACGGGGCACTACAGCGCCGACGACGCCAGACGCTTCGCCCACACGCTGGCCGGCATGCTCAATCTCTCCGACCGGTTCATCCAGGCCGGCTACGAGGATGTCTTCTATTACCTGTGGCGCGAACGCCGCCTGCCGGTCAACGTGGACCCGTTCGATTCGCGCCTGGACGACGAGATGGAACGGGTTCGCCTGCGCCGCGTCTTCGAGCAGAAGCTGGGCACGCCGGTGGGCTACGTCCTGCCGCTGCACGCACGCGACGACATTCATCCCGACTTCAGTGCGCCACAGTGGTCCACCGGAGCCTGGTTCCTGCGCGACGAACGCATGTACCTGATTCCCGGCGACTCGCCGATGGGCTTGCGGCTGCCGCTCGATTCGCTGCCCTGGGCCAGCAAGACCGACACGCCGTACCTGATCGAGCGCGACCCGATGGCGACGCGCGACGTATTGCCCGATGCCCAGGCAATGCAAGAGCGCTATGCGGCCCGTGCCGCCGCGGATGCACGGCGCACCACGCCGCCGTACATCGCCGGCGCCACGCGACCTGGAGAAGCGCCGCGCCGCAGGCAGGACAGCCTGGTCCACGACATCGGGTTCGCACCGGGTGCGGCCGATCCTGCAGAAAGCACCGAGGCCCTCGCCGCGCCGCAGCGCCACCAGTCCGCCAGCGGACACAGCCGCACCGCGTTGTGCGTGGAAGCGCGCAACCCGGCGCGAGCCAATGGGCCGGCGGCGGAAAAGGCCGCCCCCGCGAGTTCGCTGCTTTATGTGTTCATGCCGCCGCTTGCTCGCCTGGAAGACTACCTGGACCTTTTGGCGGCGGTGGAAGCGACGGCCGAGGAACTGCGCGTGACGATCGTGCTGGAAGGCTACCCGCCGCCGCGCGACGCTCGCCTCAAGATGCTGCAGGTCACACCCGACCCCGGCGTGATCGAGGTCAACATCCATCCTGCCCACAGCTGGGGCGAGCTGGTCCAGCACACGGAATTTCTCTATCAGGCCGCCTTCGAGACGCGCCTGTCGGCCGAGAAATTCATGACCGACGGACGCCATACCGGCACCGGCGGCGGCAACCACTTCGTGATGGGCGGCGCAACGCCGGCCGATTCGCCGTTCCTGCGCCGGCCCGATCTGCTGGCCAGCCTGCTGCTGTATTGGCACAACCATCCGTCCTTGAGCTACCTGTTCAGCGGCATGTTCATCGGGCCGACCAGTCAGGCGCCGCGCGTTGACGAGGCGCGCAACGACCAGTTGTACGAGCTCGAGATCGCGCTGAGCCAGATCGAGCGCAACCGCGAGCTGCATGGAGTGGACATGCCGCCGTGGGTGGTGGACCGCACGTTGCGCAACATCCTGATCGACGTCACCGGCAACACCCATCGCAGCGAGTTCTGCATCGACAAGATGTACTCGCCCGACACCAGCACCGGCCGGCTGGGTTTATTGGAACTGCGGGCCTTCGAGATGCCGCCGCATGCCCGCATGAGCGTCGTGCAGCAGTTGCTGATCCGCGCGTTGGTCGCCCGCTTCTGGAAGCAGCCGTATCGCGCGCCGGTGACTCGCTGGGGGACGCAGTTGCACGACCGGTTCCTGCTTCCGACCTTCGTGCTGATGGACATGGACGACGTGATGGCTGAAATGCGCGAAGCCGGCTTTGCCTTCGACGCCGCCTGGTTCGCGCCGCATTTCGAGTTCCGCTTTCCGCTGGTGGGCCAGGTCCAGTCCGCCGGCATCGAGCTGACGCTGCGCAACGCGCTCGAACCCTGGCACGTGATGGGCGAGGAAGGTGCGCCCGGCGGCACCGTCCGCTATGTCGATTCGTCGCTGGAGCGCATCGAGGTGCGCGTCACCGGCCTGAACGAAAGCCGCTATGTCGTCACCGTGAACGGCAGGGCATTGCCGCTGCAGCCCACCGGCACCGCTGGCGAGTTCGTGGCCGGCGTGCGCTACAAGGCCTGGGCTCCGCCCTCGGCGCTGCACCCCACCATCGGGGTGCATGCGCCACTGGTGTTCGACATCGTCGACAGGTGGATGAACCGTTCGCTGGGCGGCTGCCAATACCATGTCGCGCATCCGGGCGGACGCAACTACGACACGTTCCCGGTCAATTCATACGAAGCCGAGAGCCGGCGCCTGTCGCGCTTCTTCCGGATGGGCCACACGCCCGGCAGGTTGCAAGTGGCGCCCTTTACCACTAACGTGGCTGGCAGTAAAGAGTTTCCCTTCACCCTGGATTTGCGCGCCGTCAACTGAGCAGGCGCCCTGATATCCACCGCCGCTGTGGATAACCCTGTTGGTTAGTTGATATGACAGGCGCGTGACATAGCATCCATGCGGGCCGGATTGCGGTGCCTGCCAAACGTGCATGCCCCGCGCCAGTGGAAAAATAAAAAAGCCGGCGCGTGCAACGCCGGCTTTTTTTGTGCTTGGCAAGCTCAGCCGATGCGCACCGGCACGAAGATCTTTTCGTCGCCACGCTGGATCAGCAGCGCCACCGACTTGTCGGACTTCGAGATCAGCGAGCGCGCCTGATCGACGCTCTTGACCGGGGTGCCGTTGATGGCCAGCAGCACGTCGCCGGACTCGACGCCGGCACGCGCCGCCGCGCCGCTCACGTCCTCGACTACCAGGCCATCGGCCACGCCGGCCTGGCGCTTCTCGCCGTCCTGCAGCGGCCGCAGTGCCAGGCCGAGCTTGCCGCCGCTGGCCGTATCCGGACGGCTCTCGTTCTTCGCCACCTTTTCGTTGGCGCTGGCGAGCTGCGCGCTCAGGTCGACCTTCTTGCCCTGGCGCCAGACTTCCATCTGCAGGCGCTGGCCCGGTGCGGACTGAGCGACGATGGCAGGCAAGTCGCCCGATGCGATGACCGGCTGGCCGTTGGCCTTGCGGATCACGTCGCCCGCTTGCAGGCCGGCCTTCTCGGCGGGGCTGCCCTTCTCCACGCTGGCAACCAGCGCGCCTTCAGGCCGGTCGAGCTTGAACGAATCGGCCAGCGTCTGGTTCACTTCCTGCACGGTCACGCCCAGGCGCGCATGCTCCACCTTCCCGGTCTTGACGATCTGGTCCTTGACGCGGGTGGCAACGTCGATCGGGATGGCGAACGACACGCCCTGGTAGCCGCCCGACTGGCTGTAGATCTGCGAGTTGACGCCCACGACTTCGCCGCGCGCGTTGAACAGCGGGCCTCCGGAGTTGCCGGGGTTCACCGCCACGTCGGTCTGGATGAACGGCACCGCGCTGTCGTCGGGCAACGTGCGGCCCTTGGCGCTTACCACGCCGGCCGTCACGGTGTTCTCGAAGCCGAACGGCGAGCCGATCGCCAGCACCCATTCGCCCACGCGCAGGTCCTTGGTGTTGCCCAGCGTCACCACCGGCAGGTTCTTCGCTTCGATCTTGAGCACCGCGACGTCGGTCTTGGAGTCGCTGCCCAATACCTTCGCGCGGAACTCGCGGCGGTCGGTCAGTTTCACTGTCACTTCATTCGCATCCTTCACGACGTGCGCGTTGGTCAGCACGATCCCGTCCGGGCTGAGGATGAAGCCCGAACCCATGCCCCGCACCGGCACCTCGCGCTGCATGCCGTGACCTGGCCCCTGCTGGAACCGGCGGAAGAATTCGAACGGATCGGACAGCACTTCGGAATCGATGCCCATCGACTTGCGTGTTCCCGAGACGCTGATGTTGACCACGGCCGGGCCATAGCGCTGGGTGATCAGCGGGAAGTCCGGCATTGCTGTGTTGGTGACGACAGCCGGCGTGGGCGTACCCGTGCCCGCCGCGGTAGCCGGCGGCGCCATCACGGCCGGGGGCGCGGCCTGGGCCTGGTTGTGCAGGACTTCGACACCGGCACCGCCGACCACGCCGGCTGCCAGTAGCGCCAGCACCAGCGGCGCAGCTTTCAATTGAGCTTGTGTCATGGATGCTCCCAAGAAGATGTTTGGACAGTGCACAGTGTGGGGAGCTTCCCTTAGGGCAGCCTTAAAGGCTCAGGCGGCCAAGCGCAGGTCCTCCACAGTGACTCGGCAGCAGGCGGGGCCTCCCGCCGCACAGGGGCGCCTCATCCGTGCGGGTGACCGACGCGGACCTCGCGGCAAAGGCGAGGCCGGGCAGGCCGCGCGCATCGGGCAAGGCGGTCGGCGCTTTCGCACCGACTGACGGCGTTTCGCCGCACAACCGGGTAGGATCGCGGCGAGATCCGCAACTGTGACGCGGGCTCAGGGACGGGACACTGCCCTCAGGAGTCACCCTGCACTTCCATTGAACCCACGCAAGGACACACCCGATGCGCCTCGTTGTTATCTTTGAAGAAGGCAGTGAAATGATTCCTGTCCGAGAGGTACACGAGCCCGCTCACCTCAAGTTCCTTGAGGACAACCGAGCTGAGATCCCGATGGCCGGAGGCCTGCGAAATGAGCATGGCGGTGCATATGTTGGTGGTCTCTGGGTATTCGATGTCCAGTCACGTCAGCGCGCGGTTGAACTGATCGAAAGTGACCCGTACTTCAAGGCAAACCCACGCCAGTACCGGTTACTCGCATGGGGCAAGGCCCTACCGCAGTATCACGTGCTCATGTAGCGGTGCAGGGGCCACAAGGCGTCATAGGCATACGCATGACAACCGGCAAGTTGCAAAACACGATGTACGGGCTGCTCTATCCATCCGTGCTTGGCGCCGTAATCGTCACTTGCGCAATTCGTATCGCAACTCCCGGTTGGTCGGGCGATCCTTACCTCGTAGACAGGCTTTCGTTGGGTACGCTGTTCCTCGTTTTCTTTTGCCTTTCGTTCGCCAACAGCAGCGACGCCCAGAGCTACAAGGCTGCCGCGTTTCTTCTCGATCTCGTGGAAGTCGCATTGATGTTTCTCGGGTTTTGGTACCTGCGCCTGCTGGCTATCACAACCGAAGAACCAGAGACGGTCTACGCGTACCGGACATTGCTCGTGCTCATCCCGCTTCAGGAAATCTGGCGCCGAGTAGCCGTCCCCGAAAGGAGGTGGTACCTCGTCGAGCTTCGGATTGCAGTCTGGATGGTCCTATTCGTCGCTCTCTTGACCCGAGACTCTTTCTCGTTGGTCACGCCCATCGCATCTACAGCGGCCACGGCTCTCATGGTCCTGTATGTCCGTGCCCCGGCTTGGTATGCAAGGCTGCGAACTAGAGCGTTACGCGAATGACGCCTAACCCTTTACATAAAGGCAAAGCGATCCTTCTAAACCTCCTGAACCCGAAGCTCACTATCTCCGCTGGCCTGGGGGCTCAACTTGCCCTCTCCGAGCGGTGAGGCTTAACCTGCCGTTCAACCCATGGCATCCAGCGACCCACCACCCCGCGCCCTGCCCCTATCGGCCCTCCCGCTTGTCGCCGGATTGTTGCCGGCGATTGCTGCGCTTCTGGCCCTGGGCCTCTATGCAGGCGAGGCTGGATCATCCTGCAACCCCTTCATCGATGACTGTGTCTCGATCAGTCGCGTGGCACGGCATGGGCTGGCGACGCATCTGTTTCGCGCCCTGGTGCTGCCTGGCGCCGTATTGCAGATGCTGACATGGCTCATCGCGGCGCACACCTTTGCCGCCGCCGGGCACACGCGGCGCGATGCGTTCCTGCTGGCGCTTTTTGGTGTTTGCGCCGGCGTGTCACTGGTGGTCTATGGCAGCTTTCTCGGCATCGACGGCAGCACCTACCGCGGGCTGCGCCGCTGGGGCACCGTGATCTACTTTGGCGGTACCTACCTCGCCATGCTGATCTTCGCGCGCGCATCGCAACGCCTGCACGTGGCGCACTGGCTTGTCCTGCCGCGTATCCACGGCCGCGTGATGCTGGCGTTGCTGTTCTTCATTGCCGCGACCGCCCTTTTCAATGTGTTCACGTCGGTGGTGTCGCCGGCTCTTCAGGATCGCATCGAGAACCAGACCGAGTGGTGGGGCTCACTGGCCTTGACGCTGAACTTCGTGACGATGGCATCGCTGTGGCGGCGCTGGGGGTTGGTCGCGACAACCAGCCTGCAACGGGCTGGGCGCTGAGAATGGCGAAACGAGCAAGTCAACCGCGCCCGTCCGGCGGCGGCGCAAACCGCACCTCGGCCTTCAGGCCTCCGAGGCGCTCCGAACGGTCGAGCCGCACCTGCGCTGCGTGGCGCGTTGCGATCGTCCGGACGATGGCGAGTCCCAGTCCGCTGCCGGCCGCTTTCGCATCGGCCGTGCGGTAAAAACGGTCGAACACGCGTTCGCGTTCCGCATCGGGAATGCCGGGACCGCTGTCCTCGACCGTCAGGCACGGCGCTGAGTTCTCGACCGTGAGCGAAATGTCGACCTGCCCACCTTCGGGCGAATACTTGACCGCGTTGTCGAGCAGGTTGCGCAGCAGGATGTGCAGCGGCTCCGGCTGGCCTTGCACCCAGACCGCATCGGTCGTGGCCAGTCCGACATCGATCCGCCTGGCCTGCGCCTGGGGCAGCACATCAGCCACGGCCTGCCGCGCGAGGTCCTGCAGGTCGATGCGCTGCCACTGGGCCGCGGCGCCGCGCTCGCCCTCCTCCTGCGCCAGCACCAGCAGCTGGCCAACCAGCTGGATGCCGCGCTCGATGCCGTCGTTCAGCCGCGCGATGGCGGCTTCACGGCCTTCATCGTCCTGGGTGCGGCGCAGCGCCTGCGCCTGCAGCTTGAGCGCCGTCAGCGGCGAGCGCAGTTCGTGCGCGGCATCGGCGACGAAATTGCGTTGGGCGGCGAACGCCACGCGCACGCGCCCGAACAGCAAGTTCAGTTCGCTCACCAGCGGCAGCACTTCCTCGGGCAGCCCCGCTTCGGGCAGGGGCGACAGGTCGTCGGCGGCGCGGCCCGCGACCTGCCGCCGCATGCGTTCGACCGGCGCCAGCGAGCGGCTGATCAGCCACCACACGGCCATCATGAGCAGCGGCGCCAGCAGCGCCACCGGCAACACGGCGCGCAGCGCCAGGAAACGGGCCCGCCGCTGGCGCGCGTCCAGGTCCTGCGCGATCTGGATCGTGTGCTCGGGGGTCTGCAGCGAATAGACGCGGTAGGGCACGCCATTGACCGCCATGTCGGAAAAGCCCAGCACCGCCCGCTCCGGCAGCGCCATTTCGGTCGAGCGGAAAATCTGCGCGCCGTCCGGGCCCCAGATCTGCACCAGGACGTCGGCCGAGCCTGGATCGGCCTCGGGCGTGAAACGGGCGCCGCCCTGTAGCGAGCGCGCGAGTTCCTGCAGGTGATAGTCGAACATCGTGTCGGCCTGCTGCAAAGCCGTGCGATAGGCGCTGCTCGCCTGCAATACCGAAGCAAAGGCGATCGCCGCCAGCACCAGCCACAGCAGGCGCCGGCGCAGCGAATGCGCAGGCGGCGTCGCTGCCCGCTCGATCATTGCCGCGGCACCACGTAGCCCAGGCCGCGCACGGTCTGGATCAGCTCGCTGCCCAGTTTCTTACGCAGCCCATGCACATAGACTTCCACGGCGTTGCTGCTGATCTCGTCCTTCCAGCCGTAGAGTTTTTCCTCCAGCTGCGCGCGCGAAAACACCACGCCGGGACGCGCCAGCATCGGCTCCAGCACGGCCCACTCGCGCGCCGAAAGGCTCACCGGTTCGCCATTGACGGCCGCCTCGCGCGTCACGGGGTTGAGCGTCACGCCCTTGTGGCTGAAGACGGGCTCCCCGCGCCCGGCGCTGCGCCGGATCAGCGCGCGAATGCGCGCCAGCAGCTCGTCGGTGTCGTAAGGCTTGACCACGTAGTCGTCGGCTCCCGCGTCCAGCCCGGCGACACGGTCGCCGACGGCGTCGCGTGCCGTCGCCACCAGCACCGGCACGGCCGAACGGCGAGCGCGCAGCGAGCGCAGCACCTCCAGGCCATCGCGCTTGGGCAGCCCCAGGTCGAGCAGGACCAGGTCGTAGCTCTCGCTGCGCAATGCCGTATCCGCCATCGCGCCGTCGCGCACCCAGTCGACCGCGTAATGCTCGGCGCGCAGCGCGTCGAGCACGGCTTCGCCGATCATGGGGTCGTCTTCGACCAGCAGCAGTCGCATCTATCGTCCGGTGTTGTCCCCTCCCCTTGCGGGGGAGGGTTAGGGTGGGGGCATTATGGGCGCGGGTTCTTAGATTGACCTTAAACCTGCCCCCACCCCCGCCCTCCCCCGGAAGGGGAGTGAGAATACGTGTCGGAAATGGACTACGGGCGTTTCGCCGCGCAGCCTGCATAGTTGCGGCAGTTGCCAAAGTGTCGGGACAACCAACTCATCGCGACACCGGCGACGCCATCGGACAGGACATGATCTGCAAGCTCTTGGGCGCGCTCGGCGCCAGCGTGGTGCTGTACCTTGCGCCTGTGGCCGCCCAGCCGGCTGCTCCGGCCGAACCCGCCATCCCGGTCGAACCCGCCATTCCGGCTGAACCCGCCGTCCCCGCCGAACCCTCGGTCCCGGCCGACGCGCCGGCCCGCCCGTCATTCGATGTCGACATCCGCGCGCCGGAGCAGGTCCGCTCGCTGCTGGAGCGCCACCTGGAGTTGTTGCGCTACCGCGAGGTGAGCGACCTGGACGACGCGGAACTGGCGCGCCTGATCTCGCTCACCGAGCGCGACGTGCGCGAGCTGGTGGCCACGCTGGGATACTTCAGCCCCGAGGTCGCCATTTCGCGCGAGCCCGGGCCGAGGCCGGTCATCGTCGTGGCAGTCGATCCGGGACCGGCCGCCACGGTCAGCGATGTGGCCATCGACTTCGAGGGCGACATCGCACGCACCAGCGACGCCGATGCCGTCCGCCAGCGCGACGAAATCCGCAGCGGCTGGCGCCTGCCGGTCGGGCGCCCGTTCACCCAGGCGAGCTGGGACGACGCCAAGGCGCAGGCGGTGCGGCAACTGGTGGCGCGCCGCTACCCCGCCGGCCGCATGAGCTACAGCCTGGCCGACATCGAAGCGCCGGCCCGCGCGCACCTGGGCCTGCGGCTCGATTCGGGTCCGCTGTTTCGCCTCGGCGCCATGCAGGTGAGCGGCGTGGAGCGCTACGACCCGGTCCTGGTGCCGCGGCTGGCACGCTTGCCGCCGGGTTCGATCTATGACCAGCAGCGCATCCTGGAGGCGCAATTGCGGCTCGCCAGCAGCGGCTACTTCGATTCCGCGTTCATCCTGGTCGATCCGGAGAGCGACCCCAACGCGGCGCCGCTGCAAGTGACGGTGCGCGAGGCGCCGCTGCAAAAATACGTGCTCGGCGTCGGCCTGACCACCGACAGCGGGCCCCGGCTGTCGGTCGAACACACGCACAACCGGATGCCGCTGCTGGGATGGCGCGCGGTCACCAAGCTGCAGGTCGACCGCAAGGCGCCGTCCGCGCAGACCGAATGGACGGCCATTCCCGACGAGCGGGGCTGGCGCTGGAACACGCTGGCGCGGGTCGAGCGGCTGGACGACGGCAATCTCATCACCAATGGGCGGCGGCTGCGCTTCGGGCGGCTGCGCAACGAAGAGAACATCGACCGCAACGTCTATGTGCAGTACGACCGGGCCACGGTGCAGACCGAAGCGGGCGCGCCGGTGACTTCTTCGGACAGCGGCGCCGGCAGCGCGCTGAGCGTGAATTACGTCTGGACCGGCCGCTATTTCGACAACGTGACGGCGCCCTCGCGCGGCTACGGGCTGGGCCTGGAACTGGGTGGCGGCGTCACGCTCGCCGGTGACCGGAACCTTTTTCAGCGCACGGTCTTTCGCTGGCTCGGCCTGCGCCCGCTGCGCGAGGGCCGCCTGCAGCTGCGCACGGAGCTCGGAGCCGTGCTGGCGCGATCTTCGGCCCGCGTGCCCGGCACGCAGATGTTTCGCACCGGCGGCGACACCACCGTGCGCGGCTATGCCTACCGCGCGATCGGCGTCGATCTGCCCGGCGGCCAGGTCGGCCCGGGCCGCTACGAGGCGGTGGGCAGCGTCGAATGGCAAAGGCCGATCCGCCGCGACGGGCTGCCGACCAATTTCGAAAGCGTCCTGTTCGTCGATACCGGCGGCGTGAGCGACCGCCCGAGCCAGCTGAAGTTCTCGACCGGCCTCGGTGCCGGCGTGCGCTGGAAAAGTCCCGTCGGTCCGGTGGAGGCCGCCCTGGCCTGGGGCGTCAAGCCGCGCAAATTGCGGCTGCACATGAGCGTGGGGTTCGTGTTTTGAGCGCCCCGAAGGACCGGCCACACTCGCGGGTCGCCACCGTGCTGATGGCGTTGATCGTGCTGGTCCTGTCGACCGTGGCCGCATTGTGGTGGTGGTCCGGCACCGAAGGATCGCTCGAATGGGTGCTGCAGCGGATCACCCGCTCGCAGCCGATCACGGCCGAAGGCGTGCGGGGGTCGCTGCGCTCGGGCCTGCATCTGGGGCGGCTGGCCTGGGAACGGGACGGCTTGAAGATCGAGGCCAGCGACGTGGAGCTCGAATGGCAGCCGATCTGGCTGCTGGAAGGCACCCTCAAGCTAAACCACGTGCATGCAGCCGCCCTGCGCATCACCGACCGGAGGCCGCCGTCGCAAGAGCCGATGCAGCTGCCCAACTCGCTGGTGATTCGCCCCGAAGTGCAACTGGACGATCTGGCGATCCCGCTGGTGGAATGGATCACGACGACGACCCTTCGGGCCGAGAGCCTCGCGGGCCGCTATTGGTTCGACGGCGCCGCGCACTGGCTGAGGGTCGACGGCGTGCGCGTGGCCGGCGGAACCTACCGCGGCATGGCCAGCCTGGGCGCGCTCGCGCCGCTGCCGCTGGACGCCCGGCTCTCGGGCAAATTCGACGCTGCCGTGCCGGGCGGCGCGGCCAAGGTGCCGCTGGAATTCACCGCCACGGTGCGTGGGCCGGTGGCCGACCTGCAGGGGCAGGCGCTGCTGCACACCGGGGCGGCCACCGACAGCCGCGCGCCGCGCGCCACCGCCACGGCACGCATCACGCCGTGGGCCGCCCAGCCGGTGCCGCAGGCGCAAGCCGAACTGGCCGGGCTCGACCTGGCGGCGCTGTGGCCCCAGGCGCCGCAAACGCTGCTGTCCGGCATGGTGCGGCTCGCGCCGGCGGGCACCGCGACCTGGCAGGTGAACGCGGACCTGCGCAACGGCATGGCGGGCCCGTGGGACCAGCAGCGCTTGCCGATCGACGCATTGCAGGGTCAAGGGCAGTGGCGTGGCGGGACGGCCCTGGTGCAGGAGCTGGACGCGCAACTGGGCGGCGGCCACATGCGCGCGACCGGCCAATGGCGCTCGGGCGCCGACGCGTGGACATTGCAGGGAGAAGTGACCCGCGTCGATCCGGCGGCGCTGCACAGCAAGATGGCCGCGACACCGATCAGTGGCCGTGTCCAGGTGCAGCAGGCCGGCAAGGCGATCGACTTCGACCTCGGCCTGCAAGGCAGTGCAAATGCTGCCAGGAAGGTCGTGGCGCGACCCCGTACCGATGCCGCGAAGGTCGCGGCCGCGGTTCGCGCACTGGAGCTGCGCCAGGTCATCGCCAAGGGCCGATGGGCCGACGGCCGCCTGTCCCTGCCCACGCTCGAAGTGCGCACCAGCGACGCCAGCCTGCAAGGCTCGCTCGAGATTCAGCCGCAAGCACGGGCCGGCAGTGGCCGGCTGAATCTGCAGGCGCCCGGCCTGCGCGTACAGGCGAACGGTGAAGTCGCGCAGGCGCGAGGACGCGGCAACGCGCAAATCGAAAGCGCGCAACTCGCCCTGGCCCAGCGCTGGCTGCAGCGTTTGCCGGGGGCGCCCGCTGCGCTCGGCACGACCGCGGTCGATGGCCGGGCCACGCTGCAGCTCGCATGGCAAGGCGGCTGGAGCGACCCGGTCGTTCAAGCCAGCCTGGCCGCTCCCGCACTGGAGTTTCCCAGCGGCGCCGCCGCGGACGCCGCGCCCGGATGGTCGATTCGCGAAGCGACCGCTACCCTGAATGGGCGCTTGAGCGATGCCAGCCTCGTCGTGCATGCGCAGGCCCGCCAGGGGCAGCGCCAGGTCGGCCTGAACCTGGCCGGCCGTGGCGGGCGCGCGCCGGCGCGCTCCGGCGGGGCGTCGTTGTGGCGAGCCAGTATTGCGAGCTTCACGCTCGCGGCCCAGGACCCGGCGATCAGCGCAGGCACCTGGCAGCTGGTTTCCCAGAAGGCCTTCGATATGCGATGGTCATCCGCCGGCCTCGATGCGAGCGCCGGCCAGGCGGTGCTGTCCGCCCCCGCGGTCAAGGGCGGGGCACCGTCCACGCAGGCGCTGCTGGCCTGGGACCCGGTGCATTGGGGCGGTGGCGAGTTGCGCACGGCGGGGCGCCTCACCGGCCTGCCGATGGGCTGGCTGGAACTGGTGGGAGGGCCGCAGCTCGAGGGCTCGGCCTTGTCGGGCGACATGGTGTTCGACGCGCAGTGGGACGCCAGCCTGGGCCGCTCGGTGAGGCTGAACGCTTCGCTCGCCCGCAGCCGCGGCGACGTCACGGTGCTGGCCGAGGGCGTGCAGGGCGCGTCCTCCCGCGTGCCGGCCGGCGTACGCGACGCGCGCCTGACGCTGGCCAGCCAGGGCGAGCAGGTGACGCTGACATTGCGCTGGGACAGCGAGCGCGCGGGCGTGGCCGACGGCCGGCTGGTGACGCGGCTCGCCCCGGGCGGTGCGGCGGGATGGCAGTGGCCGGACAGTGCGCCGATCGACGCTCGCCTGCGCGCGCAGCTGCCTCGCATCGGTGTCTGGTCGCTGTTGGCGCCGCCGGGATGGCGCTTGCGCGGTTCGCTTGCCGCCGACGTGAGGGCCACCGGCACCAAAGGCGACCCGCAGCTGTCCGGTTCCATCGCCGCCGCCGACCTGGCGCTGCGATCGGTCGTGGACGGCGTCGAATTGCGCAATGGCCGGCTGCGTGCCGGCTTGCAAGGCAACCGGGTCGTGGTGAGCGAGTTCACCCTGCACGGGGCCGGCGAACGCGATGCCGGCGGCACCGTGATGGCGCACGGTGAGGCGGCCTGGGTCAATGGCAAGCCGCAGCTGCAGGCCACCGCGCAGCTCACGCGGCTGCGCGCGAGCATCCGGGCGGACCGCCAGCTCACGGTATCGGGCAATCTGGCCGCGCGGCTGGATGCTTCCGGCGCGCAGGTCAACGGGCGCCTGAAGGTGGACCAGGCCCGCATTGTCCTGCCCGAGGAGAACGAGCCGAAGCTCGGCGACGACGTGGTCGTGCGGAGCGCACCGGCCGGCACGTTCGCCAAGGAACGCCCGGTCGAGCAGGTGGCCGGGGCCGCGCCGGCGCCGGCTCCCGCGCCGCCGTCCGCGCGGCGCCTCGTGCTGGCGGTCGACCTGGATCTGGGCGAGGACTTCCAGGTGCGCGGCCGCGGGCTGCAGACGAAGCTGCGCGGCACGCTGGCACTGTCGGGACAGTCCGTCACGGCGCCGCGGCTGGCCGGCACCATCACCACCGTCGGCGGCGAGTACCGCGCGTACAACCAGCAGCTGGACGTCGAGCGCGGCGTGCTGCGGTTCACCGGCCGTATCGACAACCCGGCGCTGGACATCCTGGCGATCCGGCCGAATATCACGCAGCGCGTCGGCGTGCTGATCACCGGCAATGCCCAGGCCCCGTTCATCCGCCTTTACGCCGAGCCTGACCTGCCCGATGCCGAGAAACTGGCCTGGTTGGTGACGGGCCGCGCGTCGCCCAGCGGCGGCGCCGAGGCCGCGCTGGTGCAGGAGGCGGCGCTAGCGCTGCTTTCCAGCAAGCGCTCGGGGGGCCGCGGCCTGGCCGGCTCGCTCGGACTGGACCAGCTTTCGGTGCGGCGCGACAGCAGCGAAGGCGCCGTGGTGACTCTGGGCAAGCGGTTTGCCCGCAACTTCTACGCCTCGTACGAACGCAGCCTGTCGGGCGCGCTGGGCACGCTCTACATCTTTTACGACGTGTCGAGACGCCTCACGGTGCGGGCGCAAGCCGGCGAGCGCGCGGGCGTGGACCTGATCTTCACGTTTGCGTTCGACTGAGGCATGGCACAAGACACCGCTCCCGAAGCAGCGACCTGGCTTCAGATTGCCGTGAACGCGGAACGCGACCATGTGCGCGGCGGCGATGCGCCAAGCGCAGTGAAGGTCTTGATCTACACGGATTTTCTTTGTCCCTATTGCCGCCGCCTGCGCACGGTGATGAAACAGCTGCGGCAGTCGCTGGATGAGCGGCTGGCCTACGTGTTCCGGCATTTCCCGAACGAGCGCGCCCATCCCGGAGCCGAATTCATTGCGCGGGCGGCGGAGGCTGCCGCGAAACAGGATCGCTTCTGGGAAATGCACGATTGGCTGTACAGCCAGCAGCCGCCGATCGCACGCGAATCCGTGCTCGCGTTCGCCGGCTCGCTGGGACTCGACATAGAGCGCTTCCGGCGCGACCTCGATGACGACGAGGTATGGCAGCGGGTGCGAGACGACATCGAGGAAGGCCGGCGCAATGGCGTGACGGGCACTCCCACCGTTTATATCGACGGAATGCGCTACGACGGCGCCTGGGACTTCCACTCGCTGCTGGAGGCGATCGACCGTCCGGTCGCGACTCGGGTCGGTCGCTCGGCGCGCGCGTTTGCCAGCCTGCCAGCCTCGGGCGGCATCGTCTTGCTGGCCTCCGCGGCTGCGGCACTCGTGTGCGCCAATACCGCGCTGGCGCCCTATTACCAGCTCTTCATCAATTCATCTTTCGGCATTGGGCCGGCAGCCCACATGCTGTCGTTGACCGTTGGTGCATGGTTTTCCGAAGGCCTGCTGGCCATCTTTTTCCTGCTGGTCGGACTGGAAATCCGTCGCGAGATGACGGCGGGAGTCCTGGTCGATCGTCGTGCAGCGATCTTGCCGGTGCTCGGCGCCGTCGGTGGAGTGATCGTGCCGGCGTTGATCTATCTTGCGCTGAATCGCGGGCGGAGCGCACCCGGCTGGTCTATTCCGACCAACACCGACATGGCCTTCACGCTCGGCATCCTGGCCTTGTTCGGAGACCGCATTGCCGTGTCGCTGCGAGTCTTCGTAGCCGCCCTGGCTGTCGTGGACGACATTCTTTCCGTGCTGACCCTTGCGATCTTTTACCCCCGTGGCTTCGATGCGGGATGGCTCGTCGCCAGCGCGGTCGCCGTCGCGCTGCTGTTCGCAATCAACCGCTCGCGGGTGTACTCGGCCTGGCCCTACGCCGTGATCGCCGTGGTACTGGGCCTGCTTCTCCATAGCGCCGGTGTCCATGCATCCCTGGCGGGGATATTGCTGGCGGCGTTTCTGCCGACCCGGCCCACGCCGAGGCCTGAGCTCCTGTTCGGGCAGGTGGCGACGGCGCTCGCAGAACTCGAGCACGCAGAGCGCGAAGCGAAACAGGCCTTGACGCCGCAGTTGCCCATCGAGCAACAGCCGGTATGGGACTGGGCCACCCGCAACCTGGCGGCAGCCACCGATCGGCTGACATCTCCGGCGGAACGCGTCGAGCGAGCGGTGGCGCCTTGGACTGCGTATCTCATCTTGCCGTTGTTCGCGTTTTCTGCCACCGGTGTGAACCTGAGCGTCAACCTGGCAGCCCCGGATGCCCGATCCATTCTGTTTGGCGTGGTGGCCGGCCTGGTCATCGGCAAACCCTTGGGCATAGCGCTCGCTTCGCTCATCGCCGTCAAGACGCGGATTGCGGCGTTACCCGAGGGAGTAACGATACCCAGCTTCGTGGGTGCCGCCTGCCTGTGCGGCATCGGAGACACCGTGGCACTTCTGATGGCCGACCAGGCGTTTACGCCGGGCGCCGCGGAGACGGCGATCGCCAAGATCGGCGTCCTGGTTGGATCGTCGCTGGCGGCGCTGCTCGGTGCGGCCGTTCTCGCGGCCAGCGGCCTGCAGCATCAGACTGCGGCGATGAAGGAGCCCTAAATGGCGACTGTGGCAATACCCATCCCGTCCGAGGATTTCGACCCGAGCGAAGTCGCGATTTCCTGGTCCATCCTTTCCGAACAGGGCCATCAGGTGACGTTTGCGACGCCCGACGGACTGCCCGGCAAGGGCGACCCCATCATGCTGAGCGGTGAAGGCCTGGACTTCTGGGGCTTTGTCCCTGGCTTGCGCAAGGTCAGGCTGCTGGGACTGGCGTTGCGTGCGAACGCCGCGGCTCGAGAGGCCTACATCCGAATGGCGTCCGATGGAGCATTCACACACCCACTTCGCCATGATGAACTGACGGTCGAGGCCTTCGATGGCCTGTTGTTGCCGGGCGGCCACCGGGCCAGGGGCATGAAGCCGTATCTTGAAAGCGTCCCGCTGCAGGCGTTCGTTAGCCAGTTCTTTGATTCGGGAAAACCCATTGCCGCCATTTGCCACGGCGTCCTGCTCGCCGCCAGGAGCCGCTCGAGCGTCACGGGGCGATCGGCACTCTGGGGAAGGAGGACCACCGCCCTGACATGGCGGCTCGAGAACTCCGCGTGGTCGATGATGAAGTACCTGGGGCGATTCTGGGACCCAAACTACTATCGCACGTACGTCGAGTCCAGCTCGGAACCGCGAGGCTACTGGGGTGTGCAAGCCGAGGTCGAGCGGGCGCTGAAGAGCCCTTCGGATTTCCTGGACGTCTTTCAGTCAAGCCCGGACCGTTTTCGAAAAGGGTCGGGCCTTTTCAGGGATAGCCCGACCGATCAGAGGCCCGCGTTCGTCGTTCAGGACGGCGTGTACCTGTCCGCCCGCTGGCCGGGCGACGTCCACACATTTGCGCGGCGGTTCTGCGACATCCTTGAAAGCGGGAAGACCTGATGCCCAACCGGATCGAGGACTACGCGATGATCGGCGACATGCGCACTGCCGCGCTGGTTGGCCGCGACGGATCGATCGACTGGTTCTGCGCGCCGCGCTTCGATTCGGACGCGTGTTTCGCGGCGCTGCTGGGGGACGCCGACAACGGCCGCTGGAAGATCGCGCCGCGCCGCCCCGCGCAGGTCCGCCGCCATTACCAGAATGGCGGCCTGATCCTGGAAACGCGATTCAGCAACGAGGATGGGATCGTTTCGATCGTCGACTTCATGCCGGTCGGTGAAGCGGACAGCTCGATCGTGCGCCTGGTGATCGGCCGCGAAGGCAAGCTGGCGATGGAAACGGACCTCGTGATCCGGTTCGACTATGGCTTGTCGGTGCCGTGGGTGAACCGCCGCGACAAGGAAACGCTCACGGCGGTTGCCGGTCCTTCGATGCTGGTGCTGCGCACGCCCGTGAACTTGCGCGGGCAGGACCTGCACACCGTGGGCCGGTTCACGGTGAAGAAGGGACAGACCATCCCCTTCGTCCTGACCTATGTGTCCTCGCACCTGAAGCCGCCGCCGCCGTGTGACGTGCAGGAACAGCGCCGGCGCACCGAGGCCTTCTGGCGCGACTGGTCGCAGCGCTGCAATGTCAAGGGCAAATGGTCCGGCCATGTGCGCCGGTCGCTCGTCACGCTCAAGGGCTTGAGCTTCCGTCCCACCGGCGGCATCGTCGCCGCGCCGACCACCTCGCTGCCGGAAAGCCTGGGGGGCGTGCGCAACTGGGACTATCGCTTCTGCTGGGTGCGCGATGCCGCGTTCACGCTGCTGGCTTTTCTGAACGCGGGCTACACCGAAGAGGCCGAAGACTGGCAGAACTGGCTGCTGCGCGCGGTGGCGGGCAGTCCGGATCAACTCCAGATCATGTATGGCTTGGCGGGCGAGCGCGACCTGCCCGAACGGCAACTCGATTGGCTGGCCGGCTATGCCGGATCGAGGCCGGTGCGCGTGGGCAATGCGGCTTCGCTGCAGATCCAGCTCGATGTCTACGGAGAACTCGCCGACGTGGTCAAGCACGCGGCGCGCGGCGGGCTCGCGACTGCGCCCCGGCGCGGGGAACTGCGCCTGGCTTTCCTGCGCCATCTCGAGCAGATCTGGCAGCTGCCCGATTACGGCATCTGGGAAATTCGCGGCGAGCCGCAGCATTTCGTTCATTCCAAGGTGATGGCCTGGGTCGCATTCGACCGCGCGTGGCGCGCGACTGACACCGTGGCCAACAAGGCCCGCCGGGCCCGCTGGAAGAAGCTCGCCGCGCAGATCCACGCCGACATCTGCGCCAACGGTGTCGACAGCGCGCGCGGCTGCTTCGTCCAGGCCTACGGCTCGCAAAGCCTGGACGCGGCCCTGCTACTGTTGCCGATCGTCGGGTTCCTGCCGCCCACCGACCGACGCATCAAGGCCACGGTGGCCGAAATCGAGCGGCGCCTGCTGGCCGGCGGCCTGGTGCTGCGCTACGAAACGGCCAGCGGCGTGGACGGGTTGCCGCAAGG
This sequence comes from Ramlibacter sp., assembly GCA_035571795.1. Lineage (GTDB taxonomy): Bacteria > Pseudomonadota > Gammaproteobacteria > Burkholderiales > Burkholderiaceae_C > Ramlibacter. The sequence goes on along the minus strand of DATNBX010000335.1, from coordinate 26,975 downwards.
CGAAGGAGCGTTCCTGCCCTGCAGCTTCTGGCTCGTCGACATCTACGTGCTGATGGGCCGCAGAGCCGACGCGGTGAAGCTGTTCGAGCGGCTGCTGAAATGCCGTAACGATGTGGGCTTGCTCGCGGAAGAATACGACCCTCGTGCCAGGCGCATGCTGGGCAACTTCCCGCAGGCCTTCAGTCACGTGGCACTGGTCAATTCGGCGCTCGGCCTGTTGCACGCAACCGGAGCGGTCGAACGTCCGCACCTGCAACAGCGGCACCATAAAACCGCACCGAAGGCGCGGCAGAAGACAGTTTGAACGCCGGTTGGCTATTTCGGCTCGGCCATGGTGCTTTCTGCAACCAGGATGCGGTAAAGCAAGCTCGGCCGGGCGTCGTTGAACAACTTGGGACCGTATGCGGTCCACAGCCCGTAGGCACTTTGCCGTTCACCTAGCGACAGGCTGCCCAGCATGCCTGCCGCGACCACGTATTGCACCACTTCGGCAGGCAAACGCTCGCCGCTCTCCAGGATGGTTCTGGCGCCGCTCGCCATGGCCCCGGCATCCCGCCTGCCTATCGACTTGAACAATGCGAACCAGTTCCTTTCGGGCACCGTCAGGAAACGGGCGCATGGGCTCGATTCCAGCCGGTTCCAGACGGGCTCCATCTCCTGAGGTCTCAGGTAGGGGACCATCCCGATCAGGGCGTTGTAAAGCGCGATCTGCCTGCCGGTTTGATTCGATTCAGGGCCGCAGGCCAGGAAGACCTGCCCGAACTGGCGGGCCAGTTTCTGGATGCCCGCTGGCACAGTCCCACGCTTCGGGTCGAATTGCCCGGACAGGACGTAATCTCGCAGCATCAACGCCGCGGCGACATCCTGCGATTTGGAGAACAGAGGGGACGGGGCTACGTCGGTCGTGCTCCAGGATGGATGCGACCCTGTCAGCATTTCCAGCACCGGCAGCGGAAGTTCCGAAAGCTGCCGGATCTCGAACGCGTTCGACTGCAGGAAACGGGTGCGCGCAGCGTTTTGATCGACAACCGGGTGATAGTCGGAGTTGGCACGGACGCCGGAGGCGGCGAGCAGTCTTCCGAACAGGCGTTTATTGCCGATTCTTCTTGCTTCGAGGTCCTGCCCCCCGCGAATGCCGATCCGCTGCATTGCCGCCGCGATTTCGGGGTCGGCCAGGATCTGGGTATCGACGGGCGGCAGGGTTCCCTGGTTCTTTGCGACGATGATCAGGTCCTGGTCGTTGCTTGCGTAAATCGCGTAGTCGGGAAAATTGTCGGAAACGGCCTTGAGGATGGACAGGACCAGGTCGGTATCTATCTCGTACAGCTGGACCCACTGGGCGAACACGCCGTCCCGGTTCAGGTGCTGTTTGACCTGACGATAGAACTCTTCCGAAAACAGCCCCGCCACACCGCTGACCCATGGGTTGGACGGCTCGGAGACGATGATGTCGTACTTCTTGTTGTGGACGGAGAAGTAGGTCTTCGCGTCATCGATGAAGATCCCGCTGCGCGGATCGTCATAGGCGCGATCGACACGGGGCCGGAAATATTGTTCCGCCCGCAGGACCGTGGCTTCGATTTCCACCGTATCGACCTGTTCAAGCCGGGGGTTGCCAAGCAGGGTATGCGTGGTCAGCCCTGATCCGAAACCGATGTTGGCCACGGTCCGGGCTGCCGGGTCATACGCCATCGGCAGGACGCCCAGGAGGGTCATCGTGGCCTCGTCCGTCGTGGGCTGGCTGCCCGGGACGATTCTCACGAACGCATCCGGTTTGCCATTGGTGGCGATCGTCACGCCGCCGGTCCGCTTTTCCTTGTACACGCTGATGGTCGCAGTCTTGCCGTCCTTGTGGAACGTGAGTTCGCTCAGTTGCGGATGCAGCAGCATTCCTTCCCGATAGACTCCCGACGCCATCTTGTAGGGGTCGAGATCCACCAGGACCAGGGCAGCAACGACCGCGCAGGCTGCGGTGGCCGTAATGATCGCGGGGACGCGTTTCGCGGCATAGCTCGATGCGAACCACAAGAGAAGCACCCCGAGCGCGATATCGCACCCGGCGCCGAACGTCAGCAGTCCCTTCAGTCCGAGCAACGGCATGCCGACGTGAATCGCGAAAAATACGCCGACGATCGCCCCTACGGTATTGGCCGCGTAGACAGCTCCAATGCTGCGTTCCCCATCCCCACGCCTCAGGAGAGCGTAGGTAATCAGAGGCAGCGTCATCCCCGCGCATATCGTTGTCGGCAGCATGACAGCCAATGCGATGGCATTGCTCGACAGATTGAACAGGAAATATCCGCCATCGGTCTTGCCGAGGGATTTCAACAGCCAGCGCATGACGTTGAACGTCTGGCCGTACAGCGGCAGGGTGCACAGCGCAAACAGCCCCATGATCACCTGCACATGGCCAAGAAAACGCGCCGGGATCGGTATGCCGTCGATGCGGCGCTGTATCCACAGGCCGCCGAGAGCCAGGCCCAGGATAAAGGCGCTCAGCATGAGCTCGAACGCATGGGTGCTCGCCCCCATGACCAGGCTCAGCATACGGATCCAGGTGATCTCGTAGATGAAAGACGCCGCCCCGGTAACGAGCGCGGCCAACAGGAACATCGCATAGGTGTTCCGGCCGGCAGGTGCCTCTTGCCCGAGGTCTTCGACGCGAGCCGCCGGCGACTCCGCCTGCTGCCCCCTTGCCAGCAACCATACAGACAGCGCCAGAGCAATGTTGATGACACCGGCCACACCGATGGTCCAGGGCAATCCGACGAGCCGGATGAGGACGAAGCCGCTCACAAGCACGCCTATCGCCGCTCCCAGGCTGTTGGTGAAATAGAGCAGCGAAATGGTTCGTCCGGGATTGCCTGGCCACAACCGGATGATGCCGGCGCTCATCAACGGAAAGGTCATGCCGAGCAGGACCGACTGCGGCAGGATCAACAACGCGGACAGGACCCACTTGTAGGCGTACGCGGAGGCGGCCGAGCCCAGATGGGGGATGACGGCGGAATAAGAGAATTGAACGGCCTGGTCGAACGCCGTGTGGAACAACAATGCAAGCAGGCCGATCAGGCCTTCGGCCAGCGCATAGCCGACCAGCAGGTTCTTCCAGCGCAAGGAATACCTGCTGCAGATCCAGGACCCGAGGGCCATGCCGCCCATGAAGATCGCCAGGACCAGGGTCTGGGCATACGCAGCGTGTCCCAGAAAGAGTTTGAGGTAATGAGTCCAGATCGATTCGTAGATGAGGCCCGAAAAGCCGGACATCATGAAAATGAAGAACAGGGTGGAAGCGGATTTTTTTTGCATCGGGGGTACGTCACTCAGGCGCGAAACGAAGAGCGGAAGTCGGCCTTTGATCAACAATTTACCACCGAGCCCGGTCCGATCGCGCCGAGCGCAGGTGTGCAGAAGAGCCGACTTGACAACGTCAGCCGCGTTTGGCTTTTGGTGATCGTGAGCGTTTCGGCCTGCCGGCAGCGGCCCGGGGCGGCGTAACGGCTGCATAGCGGGCAAGCCCCTCGCGTATGGCTTCTGCGGCTTTCATCAATTGCGCGATCGTGGCGCCGGCGCTGCGCTCGGGAAACCGCTCCTCGGAAAAGACAATGGAAAGGCTGCCGAGGACCGCGCGCTCGCCGTTGAAAAGCGGGGCGCCGATTCCGACCACGCCGGGATCGACGTCGCCGCGCGTGAGCGCGTAGCCCTCCCGCCTCAGCGCCTTCAAGGAGGCCAGGTACTCGTCGTGCGTGCGCCCCAGACCGGCCTTGCGTATTTCATCCTGGTGATCGACGTACAGCCGGGTCAGGCGGCGCTCGGGCAGCCAGCTGAGGATCACCTTGGACGTAGCGCCACGAAACAGGGGCATGGGGCGCCCGCGGGCGTAGGAGAGGCCAAGAGCCTTGTCCCTGCCAATCTGGTGAACGCACAGCACTTCATCGCGAAACAGGCTGCAAAGCAGGACGACCTGGCCGCGGTCCGGGTGCAGCAGGCCTTGCATGACACTTTCGGCCACGTGCAGCAGGGGATCGCTGCGCTGGATCTGCCGGTCCAGTTCGATGATCCTCGGGCCGAGCGCATACGCGCCCTGGGCGACACGCGTCAGCAGCCCCGCGTCGCACAGTTCCCCGACATAGCGATAGGCCGTCGCCCGTGTGTAGCCGTAGGCGCCGGCGATTCCGTCGACAGTCCAAATTGGCGCTGTTTCGGAAAAGATGTCGAGCACCTTCAGCATGCGACCGAGACTCGTTTCCATTTGCCGGCTTTCTGATGCGATCCGCTTGCACTTTATCCAGATTGTGTGATACTGCCATTATCGCATCATTTGCGACATCAGAACATTCGCATAATGTGCGATATACCGAGAGAGACGCGGAGACACCGAGCACATGGCTGACCTCAAGTCCGAGTACGAGCGCTGGCAGCAAACGACCCTCAGGGACACGCTGGAACGCTCGCCCGAGCGTGCCGCCGGATTCGCCACGGACAGCGGAATCCCGGTCAAGGCGCTGTACACGCCGCTGGACCTTCAGGGCAGCGAGTATCTGGATCAGGTAGGGTTTCCCGGCGAATTTCCCTACACCCGCGGCGTCTACCCCTCGATGTACCGGGGGCAACTCTGGACCATGCGCCAGTACGCCGGCTTCGGCGCCGCCGAGGAGACCAACCGGCGGTTCCGCTACCTGCTGGAGCGCGGTTCGACGGGGCTGTCGATCGCTTTCGACCTTCCGACCCAGCTGGGGCTCGATTCCGACGACCCGGCCTCGGAAGGCGCCGTGGGCCGGGTCGGCGTGGCAGTGGATTCGCTGGCCGACATGGAAACCATCTTCGAGGGCATTCCACTGGACAAGGTGTCCACGTCGATGACCATCAACGCGACCGCCCCGATCCTGCTGGCGATGTACATCGCGGTCGGCGAGAAGCAGGGCGTGGCGGCGACCCGGCTGATGGGCACGACCCAGAACGACATCCTGAAGGAATTCATCGCCCGCGGCACCTACATCTTCCCGCCGGGTCCCAGCCTCAAGCTGGCGCTCGACATCGTCGAATATTGCGTCGGCAAGGTTCCACGCTGGAACACCATGAACATCGCCGGCTACCACATCCGGGAGGCCGGAGCCGACGCCATCCAGGAGCTGGCCTTCACGCTCGCCGACGCGATCACCTACATCGAGCAGGCGCAGCAGCGCGGCCTGGCGGTCGACGATTTCGCGCCGCGCCTGTCCTACAGCCTGGGCTGTTTCCGCGACCTGTTCGAGGAAGTGGCCAAGTACCGTGCGGCGCGGCGGCTGTTCGCCAGGATCATGAAGGAGCGGTTCAAAGCCAAGGACCCGCGCAGCCTGCTGTTTCGCACTTTCAGCGGCTCCTGCGGCTCCACGCTGGTCAGCCAACAGCCCCTCAACAACATCGTGCGGGTGGCGATGCATGCACTGATGGGCGTGCTCGGCGGACACCAGGCGATCCATACCGCCTGCTGGGACGAAGGGTTCGCGATTCCTTCAGAGGCGGCGGCGCAGATCGCCTTGCGGACGCAGCAGATCCTGGCCCACGAATCGGGTCTGGCCGGCACCATCGATCCGCTGGCCGGCTCCTACTACGTCGAGCACCTCACCAACGAAATCGAACAGCGGGTGCAGGTCTACCTGGACAAGATCGACGCCATGGGCGGCATGCTCAAGGCGATCGAAAGCGGCTACATCAGCCGGGAAATCCAGGAATCAAGCATCCGCTACCAACGCGCCGTCGACAGTGGCGAAAAGATCATCGTCGGGTTGAACCGGTTCCAGGAGCAGCAGCCGGACGACAGCGCTCCTATGGATGTCTTCCAGGTCGACCCGGCGATGGAACCCCGGCAGAAGCAAAGCGTCGCGGCGGTCAGGGCGGGACGCAACGGCGACGAAGTGGCGGCGGCGCTGGCCGAACTGGCCAGCGTCATCGAGCGCAAGCAGAACGTCATGCCACCGGTGATACGCGCGGTCAAGGCCTATGCAACGGTCGGCGAGATCGCGGGCGTGATGCGGCGCGCTTGGGGCGAGTACCGCAGCCCGGCGTTCATCTGATGGATACCAACGTGAAAAGGATCCGCGTGCTGCTCGCCAAGGTCGGGCTCGACGGTCACGACCGGGGGATCAAGACGGTGGCGCGCTACCTCGTCGATGCCGGCATGGAGGTCATCTTCACCGGGTTGCGCGCGACGCCGGCCCAGGTCGTCACCGCTGCCGTCGATGAAGACGTGGACGTGGTGGGGCTGTCGTTCCTCGCGGGCGACCACATGATCCTGGCCCCCAAGGTGATCGACGGCTTGCGCCAGTGCGGCCAGCAGAAGGCCATGGTCCTCGTCGGCGGAATCATCCTCGCGCGGGACATACCGCAGCTCAAACGGATGGGGGCGGACGAAGTGTTCCTGCCGGGAACGCCCCCGAACACCATCGTCCAGTACATACAGGGCAACCTCGAACGGCTTTCGCAAACCAAAGGAGAAACGACATGATCATCGACGTCCACCGCCACCTGGTTCTCAAGAACACGGTGCAGGGCGCCTACATCAAGGGTGCATCGCGCAGCTTCAGCATGATGTACAACAAGGCGCACAAGACCCAGCTCAGCCCGCGCGAATACATCGATGAGGTGATGCGCAAGGAAATCGACGAACACGCGGACAACGTGATCGCGGAAATGGACAAGGCCGGCGTCGACGTTTCAGTCACTTTCGGCGTGGACTATGGCCTGGCGTTCGGCGAAGCCCCGATCCACATCTTCGATCAGAACAAGCTCTACTCCGAGATCGCCAAGCGGCACAAGGGGCGCATGATCCCGTTCATCGCCATCGATCCACGCCGCCAGGGCGGGCTCAAGCATGCGGAGCAGGCCTATCACGAGTGGGGCATGGGCGGCTTCAAGATGCACGCCGGCGTGGGCTACATGCCCGATGACCCCGTCTGCAACTGGATCTACGAGCGCGCCAGCGAGTGGCGGATCCCGATCATGTGCCACACCGGCGGCGCCCCCGGCGTCGCGCTGCGCTGGGAGAACTCGCGGCCCGCCTATTTCGCCTCCGCGGCGGCCCGCTATCCCGACGCGGACTTCATCTTTGCCCACATGGGTGACGTCGGCTGGTGGCAGGAAGCCGTTCAGGCGGCAGCCTGGATGCCCAACGTCTACCTCGATCTGTCGCTGTGGCAGAAGCCCTACCTCAAGATGGGCCCCGTGCGCTTCGCCAAGTGGCTGCGCTACGTGATCGACATGGTGGGCCCGGAAAAAATCATGTTCGCCACGGACGCGCCGCACCCGAACCTTCACATCCGCATGCCGGAGTGGGTGAAGGTCTTCCAGGAGCTGGGCAGCGAGTTCACGCAGGAAGAGAAAGACATGATTCTTGGCGGGACCGCCAGGAAGGTGCTGAAACTGTAGGAGCGACTTGCATGCCCATCCTCGACATCATGACCAGCCGGAAAAGCATCCGGCGCTACAACACCGATCCGGTGCCGGACGACTTGCTCGACAGGATCCTCGAGGCGGCGCGTTGGGCGCCGACCGGCGAGAACTACCAACCCTGGCGCTTCATCGTCGTGCGCGATCAGGAAACGCGCAACCGGATTGGCGACCTCGCCAAGGTGGGCAGTGGCTCTCGCATGACGGCCTGGTATTGCCTGGGGCACATGCAGGAGCGCTTCGCCGGGATCAAGGATGAGGCCAAGCGGGCCGAAGTGCTGCGCTTCATGTATTCGGGCGAAGTGTCCGAGTTCGCCAAGAAATCGCCGGTGGTGATCGCGGTGATCGGCTCGCTGATGGAGGGGTCGGTCGACGTCCCGTACGACCTGTCCGCGGCCATCGAGAACATGCTGTTGATGGCGCACTCCCTGGGTCTGGGCGGCTGCTGGGTGCACGGTCCGGTGGCGACGACGCGCGACGCGAAGAAGTTCAAGGAAATCCTTGGCATACCCACCGGCATGGGCGAATACAAGGTGATCGCCTATGTCTCCATCGGCTGGGCGGCCGAACAACGCAAGTATCCCCGGCCGAAGAAGGAGCTGCAGGATCTCGTGTACTGGGAAAAGTTTGGTCAGAAGGAAAGGCCCAGCCATGGATAAGAACGTCATGCTCAACCAGATGCTGTACCGGATGGAGGAGGTCTTCTGGCACGAGCTGTCCGACTGTGCACCCTGGAAAACCGAGTACGTGGGCATCGACTTCATCCAGGCGCAGGACGTCCAGGGCAAGAACGAAGACGAGGTCATCGGCTCCTGCATCGAGCGGATCAAGGCGTCGGGTCTGGTCGAAGACATCGACTACGGCATCGGTGGCCGCGACATCCTGCTCAAGTTGCGGGTTCGTGGCTGCCAGCTGATGCTGAAGGAAACCATGCTCAGGAAGAGCGGCATCAAGCCCTACAACTGCCCGGTCGCCAACATGATCCGGGACCAGTTGATCGAGAAGCTCGGCTACGAAACCACCTATCTGGCCGACATGGCAGCCGACGAAAAAAGCGGCTGCTGCGCCCTGAAGGTGGCCATCTTCGCCACGCCCGACAAAATCGGCGCCGTGTCCGAATGGTCAAAGGAGTGATGGACGCCGAACCATCGGCAGCGAGGCACCGGCCGGTTCCGGCGAGCCTGGGGCCGACGGCCCATGTCGACACCTTCGCGCGGGATCATTTGCCTCCGCGGGAGCAGTGGCCGGAGTTCCTGTTCGGGCTGCCCGAGATCCAGTATCCCGAGAAGCTCAACTGCGCCGCAGAACTGCTCGACCACGCGATCGCCAAGGGCTGGGGCGACCGGCCGGTCATTCATGCACCGCCTGGTGAGGGCGACGGACAAACCGTCGTCACCTACCGGCAACTGCTTGCGCTTTCCAACCGGATCGCGCACGTGCTGACGGAAGATCTCGGCCTGGTACCGGGCAACCGCGTGCTGCTGCGCGCTCCCAACACGCCGATGCTGGCGGCCTGCTTCCTTGCCGTATGGAAGGCGGGCGGCATCGTGGTTCCGACCATGCGGCTGCTGCGGGCGAAGGAATTGCGGCAGGTGATCGACAAGGCCAGGGTCGACCTCGCGCTGTGCGACATCCGGCTGAAAGACGAACTGGATGCCGCGGCGCGGTCCTGCGGGAAGCCGCAGAAGCTCGTGTATTTCGGCGATTCAGGCCCGCATTCGCTGGAACGCAGGCTGGCGTCCAAGCCCGCCGAGTACCGCAATGTCGAGACCGCCTCGGACGACGTGGCAGTCATCGCGTTCACTTCCGGAACCACCGGGGTGCCCAAGGCGGCGCTGCATTTTCACCGCAACGTGATGGCCATGTGCGATTGCTGGCCCCGCTCCGTCCTCAAGCCCCGGCCCGACGATATCTTTTGCGGCACCCCGCCACTGGCGTTCACCTATGGGCTGGGCGTGATGCTGTGCGTGCCGATGCGCTACGGGGCTTCGACCGTGCTCGTCGAGACGGTGACGCCGCCAGGTCTGCTGGTGACCGTCGACAGATTCCGCTGCACATTCGTCGCCACCGTGCCCACGTTCTACCGGCAGATGGCGCCATTCGTCCGCAGGTTCGACATTTCCACGCTCAGGGTGGCGATCTCTTCCGGCGAGGCGCTTCCCGACGCGACACGCGTTCTGTTCCGGGAAGCCAGCGGGCTGGAACTGATCGACGGGTTCGGTGCCACGGAGATGATGCAGACCTTCATCTCGCACACGCCGGAGCGGATGCGCCGCGGCGCGACCGGATACGTGATCCCCGGCTATGACGCGGTCGTCCTGGACGAGAACGGACAGCCTTGTCCGCCCGGCGTGACCGGACGGCTGGCGGTGAAAGGGCCTACCGGTTGCCTTTATCTTTCGGACGAGCGCCAGCAGCGCTACGTGCAGGACGGCTGGAACGTGACCGGCGACATGTACCGGATCGACGACGACGGCTACTTCTTCTTCCAGGGCCGCGCAGACGACGTCATCGTTTCCGCCGGCTACAACATCTCCGGCCTGGAGGTCGAATCGATGCTGCTGCAGCACGAGGCGGTCGCCGAGTGCGCGGTGGTGGGCCTGCCCGACGAAGAACGCGGCCAGATCGTCAGCGCTTTCATCGTGCTCAAGCCGGAACTCGTGGCGGGGCCGCAGATGGCCAAGATGCTGCAGGATTTCGTCAAGTCGAGCATCGCGCCCTACAAGTACCCGCGGCGCGTCGAATTCGTCGCCTCGCTGCCGCGCACCGAAGCGGGCAAGCTGCAGCGGTTCCAGCTGAGACAGCAGGCGCCCACCGCAGTGGACGCCTGAACAACAAGGAGCAAGGCATGGTCAAGATCATCATCTTCTTCAAGCGCAAGCCCGGGATGTCCGTCGAGGATTTCCAGAAGTACTGGCGCACCAACCACGCGGGCCTCGTCGTCAAGCTGCCGGGCATCAGGCGCTACAAGCAGTCGCATGTGCTTGCCTCGGCCTACCGCAAGGGCGAGCCGGTCTACGACGGCGTCGCCGAGTCCTGGTTCGACAGCACCGAGGCGATGAAGGAACTCTCCAAGACCCCGGAGTACGCGACCGTGCTCGCCGACGAGCCCAATTTCATCGACCGTGCAAGCATGAAGTCAATCATCACCGATGAATATGTCGTCAAGGATGCCCCGGTGCCGGAAGCTGCGCTCAAGAGCATCGACTTCGTCAACCGCAAGGCGGGAATGCCGGTCGACGATTTCCAGAAATACTGGCGCGAAACCCACGGACCGCTGTGCCAGCCGGCCACGGCGATGCGCCGGTATGTCCAGAACCACACGCGGCGCGCGATCTACGACAGCGGCCGGACGCCGGCCTATGACGGCGTGGCCATGGCCTGGTTCGACAGCATGGACGCGTTGCGGGCGGCGGCCGGGACGCCGCAGTTCGCGGCCTTGAGGAACGACGTCGCCAATTTCATCGATCGCGATCGTTCCCCGTCCCTGCTGACGACGGAACTGGTCGTATTGCCGTAGACAGAACCTTCCGGGAACAGGCCGATGTCCAGCGAAAAAAAGTCTTGGGATAGCGCGATCGCAAAGCTTCACGCCAAGGAGGCGGGGTCTCGCCGCGGCGGCGGCGAAGATCGACTGCAGAAGCAGCGGGATGCGGGCCGGCTGACCGCACGGGAACGCATCGAGTACCTGCTCGATCCGAACAGCTTCGTCGAACTGAACATGCTGGCCGAGCACCAGTGCCACGATTTCGGCATGGAAAAGAAGAAGTTCCTGGGCGACGGCGTCATCACCGGGCACGGAACCATAGGCGGGCGCAGGGTCTTCGCTTATTCGGAGGACGAGACCGTCTTCGGCGGCTCCGTCGGCAAGGCGCACGGGGCGAAGATTCACAACATCCTGCGGCTGGCGCGTGAGACCAAGGTGCCAGTCATCTGCCTGAACGCAGCGGGCGGCGCGCGCATCCAGGAAGGCATGGACAACGTCCACGGCATCACGGGCATGTTCTACCAGAACGTGTTGAACTCGGGTGTCGTGCCGCAAATCTCGGCGATCATGGGCACCTGCGCCGGGGGCAATGCATATTCCTCGGCCCTGTGCGATTTCATCGTCCAGGTGAAGAAGGATTCCTACGTCTTCCTGGCCGGGCCGGGAGTGATCAAGGAGGTCACGGGGGAAGAGGTGTCCTTCGAGGAACTCGGGGGAGCCAGGACGCAGAGCGCCGTCACGGGCGTCGTCCATCTGACCGCGGAGGATGACCGGCAGTGCCTCGACACCGTCAAGCGGCTGCTGGATTTTCTCCCGCAGAGCAATCAGGAGCGGCCACCGGTACGGCCCTGCGCCGATCCCGCCGACCGGGAGGTGCCCGAACTCACCGGCATCGTTCCCGTCGACGTGTCCGAAAACTACGACGTGAAGGCGGTGATCCGCTCGATTGCGGATGAAGGCAACTTTTTCGAGATCCATGAGGCGTTCGCGCGAAACCTGGTGGTCGGATTCGTGCGCTTTGGCGGGCAGGTCGCCGGCGTCGTCGCCAACAACCCGGAATATCTCGGTGGCTGTCTGGACATCGATTCTTCCGACAAGGCCGCCCGTTTCATCCGGACCTGCGACGCCTTCGGCATTCCGCTGCTCTCGCTGGTGGACGTTCCGGGGTTCGTGCTCGGGCTCGCCCAGGAGCACGCGGGCATCCTGCGCCACGGGGCCAAGATGCTCTATGCCTGGGCCGAGGCCAGCGTGCCGAAGATCGCGGTCATCATGAGGAGGATGTACGGCGGCGGCATCCCGGCCATGGGCGTGCACGAAATCGGGTTCGACCAGGTTTTCGCCTGGCCCGCTGCCGAGATGCAGGTCATCGGTGCCGAGCCCGCCGTCAGGGTTCTCTACGGCAAGGAACTGAACAAGGCCGACAAGAGTCCGGCGCAACGGCAGGAGCTGTTCGAGCGGAAGGTGCGCGAGTACCAGGACACCTATCTGACGCCCTACCACTCGTCCTCGCGCGCTATCGTCGACGCCGTCATCGATCCCAAGGATACCCGGCGCACGATCGTTTCCGCGCTTCGCATGCTGGAGAACCGGACCGCGCCGGCCCGCGCCTGGCGCAAGCACGGAAACATTCCGCTCTGAGTCCCGCAAGGTTTCTATGGAACAGCAAATTGAGTTGAAGGCAGAAGAGACGGGCGTCCGCAAAACCCAGATACTCAAGAGCGTTTGCCGCAGTTGCCATGGCGGCTGCGGCGTTGACCTGCATGTGAGCGATGGGCGGCTGACGAAAGTGGTTGGCGATCGCAACTCGCCGCTCAATAAGGGGCGCTTGTGTCCTATCGGCACCAACACCCTGGACCTCGTCTACCATCCCGACCGCCTGAAGCACCCCCTGCGTCGCACCGGCGAACGCGGTAAGGGCAAGTGGGAGCGCATCTCCTGGGATGAGGCGCTGGGCGAGATCGCCCAACGCCTGCAGGCCATCAAGGACAGCGACGGCGCCGAGGCGATCGCCATGGGGACGGGCACCGGCCGGCACCACATCCGCTGGGTTTCCCGCTTCGGGCACGCGCTCGGGACTCCCAACTGGTGCGAACCCGGCTTTGCGCAATGCTTTCACCCCCGCGTCAACACCAGCATCCTGACCTTTGGTGATTTTCCCGTGTGCGATTTCACCGGCGCAACAGCTCCGGAGTGCATCGTCTACTGGGGCCACAATCCACTCAATTCCGGACCGGACGGAGAGACGCGGTTTGACGCGAGAAAGGCTTTGGACAGCAATCCCAAGGTCATCGTCATCGACCCGCGCCGCACCGAGCTGGCCAAACGGGCCGACCTCTGGCTGCAACTGCGGCCCGGGACCGACGATGCGCTGGCGCTGGCCATGCTGCACACGGTCATTGAAGAGAAGCTCTACGACTTCGAGTTCGTGGACCAATGGACTGTCGGTTTCGATGCGCTCGCCCAAAGGGTCAAAGACTACAGCCCCGAATGGGCTGCACCCATCACCTGGGTTCCGGCGGAGAAGATTCGTGCGGCGGCGCGCCTGTACGCACAGACCAGGCCGTCGATGATGGAATGGGGCTGTGCGATTGAACATACGCCCAACTGCATCCAGACCATCCGCGCGATCTCGATGCTGCCGGCGCTCACCGGCAACATCGACGTGCCGGGCGGCTGGGTGTTCGGCATGAAGGGCCTGGGCCGATTCCCCAGCCTGATCGAGAACCTCTCTCCCGAAATGAACGCGAAGCGCCTTGGCGCAGACCGGTTCAAGCTGCTCGCGGGCGAAGGCGCCGACTTGCCCGCGGCGCATATCCCGACGCTGCTTCAGGCGATGCGCGAGGGCGTGCCCTATCCGGTCAAGGCGTTTCTGGTGTTTGGCAACAATACGCTGACGACGTATGCCAACGCGAAGGAAGCCTACGAGTCCTTGCTCAAGCTCGATCTGCTGGTGGTCGCGGACCTTTTCATGACTCCGACCGCGGAACTGGCCGACATCGTGCTGCCGGCCGCCTCCTGGCCCGAACTGACCACGCTGGCCGGTCTGCCAACGGTGGCGGCCAATGTCATATTCGCCCAGCAAAAATCGGTACGCATAGGTGAATGCAAGTCCGATGAGGAAATCTTCATCGAGCTCGCGCAAAAGATGAATCTTCCGGTGGGCCAGGAGTCGCTGGAGGAAGTGCTCGAGATGCAGCTTCTCGCCGGGGGCAGCGGCAAGACCTTTGCGGAGCTGGCCAAGACCGGCTTCTACAAGATGCCCTTCAAGTACGAGAAGTACAAGGAAGGGGGATTCAGGACCCCAAGCGGAAAGATCGAGCTGTATGCATCGAGGCTGGAGGCGATGGGCTACGACCCGCTGCCCTACTACGAGGAGCCGCCGGAAAGTCCCATTTCCACGCCTGAAGTGGCGAAGGACTTCCCTTTTGTGCTGACCACAGGCGCACGCATACCTTACTTCTTCAATTCGGAGCACCGTCAACTGAGAAGATTGCGCAAGGCCCATCCGGATCCGCTGGTCGAGATTCATCCGGAAACCGCGGCTGCCTTGGGTATCAGGAACGGCGATTGGGTATGGATCGAAACGCTGCGAGGAAAGATCCAGCAGCGCGCCAGAGTGACGACCGACGTCGATCCGAAGGTGGTTCATGTCGAACACGGCTGGTGGTTTCCCGAAGAGGAAGGGCCGGAACACGGCGTCTGGAAATCCAACGCCAATATGCTGACCCGCAACGGTCCGCCGTACGACCCCGCAATGGGAACCTATCACCTGCGCGGCCTGCTTTGCCGCATCGCGCCGGTGGCCGGATAGCGGCTGCTGGCCTGCGAGAATAGGGAACTCGTTCTTGCGCTCCATGCCCATGCCGATCATCGAGTTCACAACCGACAAGCGCTTCGTGCGCCGCGCGCGCGAGCTCAAGACCATTGAAACCATGGTGCGCATGTATTGCCGCGGACACCGCCACGAGGGCCGCGCGCCGCTTTGCAGCGACTGCGGCGCCCTGTTTGAATACGCGACGCGGCGCCTGGAGCGATGTGTATTTGGCGATGCGAAGCCCACCTGCGCGAACTGCGTCGTTCATTGCTACAAGGCCGATATGCGCGAGCAGATGCGGGTGGTGATGCGCTGGGCAGGTCCGCGCATGATGCTGCGTCACCCTATCATGGCCATCGCCCACCTGATCGACGAGCGCCGGCCGGTCCCGAGGCTGCCCGCGAAGTCGGCGAAATCCAGAAGCACGACTCAAGGCGTCGCTAACAGCGCCAGGGGCGAAGTGCCCGCTAGAGCGGATAGCGCTCCCTGACCGACCGCGAATTCAACAGCAGCCCGGCAAGGAGCGTGAACAGCGCGACTGCCCCCAGGATGATCGCGGCAAGCTCCCACGGCTGTCCTGACTGCAGGCGAAACGCGACCAGGCGCGCAGCCTGCACGATCCAGGTCGCGGCTGCGCCATAGGCCAGGAGCTGCAGCACGATCAGGATCCAGCCTTTCCGGTACAGAAAGAGCAACGGTGCGCAAAGGCAAAGCGCTACGAGGACCAGATTGCCCAGCCGCAGAAAATGCGCCCCGAGCAGCAACGCGGCGGTGATGAAGAGACCTATGCGCAGAGCCATTTCGGTGATGCAGTGTCGGGGTCGAGGAGTCAGTTTCGGGTTTTCGGGATCCGAGGCACTGAAATGCAGCGAAGTCGGCCGCGCCGGTCGCGGCCCCAGGATTCTAGGGCCGCTGCGCGCTGCCCCTGATCAATCCACCCGCGTGAAGTGCTGCCGCACGTGGTGGCGACCCAGCATTTCGAAATGCCACCACTCGTTCTTGATGCCCTGAAAGCCGCCCCGGCAAAGAGCGCCGCGCAACAACTCGCGGTTGCGATGCTGGGCCGGCGTCAGCTCGCCGGCGGCCAGGTGTTTCGCTTCAAGTTGCGGGTGCGACAGCTCCGTCATCTCGTCGAAGCCGCTACCCATGTCGAGCTCTCGGCCTTGGGGGTCTAACAACGTCGCATCCAGGGCCATGCCGAACGAGTGGATGGACCCGAGCGACGGGTCGGCCACGTATTGGCGCAGGTCCGTGCCTGCGAGGTGGTCCCAGAGCTGGATCTGGACGCGGTGCGGCCGCAGCGCGTCCAGCACCAGCAGGCGATGCCCTGCCGCCTCGCGGTCGAGCAGCGCCACCGCGCGCTCCAGCCCCGCGGCGGCCAGATGATGGAGCCATGCGCAGTCCAGTAAGCCGTACAGATCGCGTCCGACGAAATTGTCCACGCTCGCATAGCGCAGGTCCACCACAATGTCCCGGATGGTCGACAGGTGCCGAAAGTCAGTGTTGGAGGCGATGTCTTCGCAGCGCATCAGGATGAGGGGAATGGCAGATTGCAGGAGGATATCCGCAAGCATGAAGTCGGCACGGCTGAAGTGTTCGACGCAACGAACACGCCAGCGTGCGACACTATCCCGGTGCGGATCTGACGCGAGTGCGTTCGCGCAGGACCACAAGATGAGATCGATTGCACTATTCCTGGTTGCGGCGGCGCTTTCCATGCAGGCGGACGCGGCAGGTCCGCAAGTGTCGCTGCAAGCCAGGGCTTGCATGAAGGGAGCGGCCAGGCCGGTCAAGGATCCCCGCATTCGCGAGGCGATAGCCAACGCACGAACGCAGCACGCCCTCTTCGGCGGCCAGCTGATCGGCCGCACTGGAGGGATCGTGGCAGTTGGCTTCCACGAAGCCGAGTTCGACCGGCCTGCCGGTGAAAGCACACCCACCTGGCAGAGAGTCGCGCAATTCTGGGCGGCGCTCGGCCAAGAACTTCCGTCGACCTTTCAATACCCGGCCGGCGTTGAGGTAGACCGAAAACGGCTGTTCGACCAGATCGTGTCCAACAGCCAAGCCAACGGCGCGAGCCGGCTTGACGAGGGTCAGCGGGGCGCAGTTCAGTCTTCTATGCTGCGCAGCGCGCTGGTCGACCAGCCCTGGTCGGCCGCTTTCATCAGCTTCCTGATGAAGCGAAGCAGCTTTACGAAGGACGAGTTCGAGTTCTCGGACAGCCACGTGGACTACGTCGACCAGGCGGCGCTGTCGTCGGCGGCGGAAGCGCGTGGCGAGGCGACGCCAAATGCATATCGAGCCTGCGACGTGGCGACGACCCGGCCCAGGGCGGGCGACATGATCTGCTACACGCGCGATAGCGCGGCCGGAATCGACACCCATGCCAGGCTGCTGGCACACCTGGCGATGCGGCGCTCCATCGGCCACCCGTCACCGGTTCCCATGCATTGCGAGTTGGTGACGAGCTCCGATGAAGGCGGCAACGCCAAGATCGAAACGGTCGGCGGGAACGTCTTCCAGTCGGTCACGCTGCGCAGGATGACCCTGAACGCCGACAAGACCTTGAGCAGGGCCTACTTCGCCTCCCGCACTTCGCCGCCTTGCACGGCGGGCGGTACCTGCAGCGGCAATCTCAGTCGCAACAACTGGGTGGTCCTGCTCCAGTTCAGGAATTGATCATGTCCTGCTTCGCCTGCGTCGCGGGCAGGACCTTGGCGGCACGCGCGCGCAGCTGACCGCAGCCGGCATCGATGTCCTGCCCCGCCGAATCGCGAAGCTTCGTCAGGATGCCGTTGGCGTGCAGCTCGCGCGCCAATGCCTCGGCCTTGTCCCAGGCCGGCCGGCGGAACGGCAGGCCTGCGACGCTGTTGTAGGGAATCAGGTTCAGCACGGCGTACTTGCCCTTGAGCAGGCGCACCAGCCCTGCGGCTTCTTCGGGCGTGTCGTTCACGCCATCCAGCAGCGTCCACTGCACTTGCATCGGATAGTGCGTCGCGCGGGCGTAGCGGTCCCCGGCCTCGACCAGGTCGGCCGGCTCGATGCGCGGCGCGCGCGGCAGCAGCTCGGCGCGCAGGGCGGCGCGCGTGCTGTGCAGCGACAGGGCCAGCGCCGGCTTGACCGGGCCCTGGGGCAGCCGCTGGAACACGCGTTCATCGCCCACCGTGGAGAACACCAGGTTCTTGTGCCCGATGTTGCCGGCCGTCCCGAGGAACTCGATGGCTTCCATGACGTTCGCCAGGTTGTGGGCAGGTTCACCCATGCCCATGAACACCACTTTCTTCACCGGCCGCAAACTGCGGGCCAGCACGACCTGCGCCACGATCTCGGCACTGCCGATCTGCCGCAGCAGGCCGTCGCGCCCGGTCATGCAGAACCGGCAGCCGACGGCGCAGCCGATCTGGCTGGACACGCACAGGCCGCCCCGTAGCAGCAGCACACACTCGCAGGCCTGCCCATCGGCCAGCCGCACCAGCAGACGGACCGACCCATCCCGGCCCGGGTGCTGCGACACGAGGGGTGCAAGATCGCCAAGCGCGGCCGTGAAGCCGGGCAGTGCGTCCCGCAGCTGGCGCGGCAGGAAATCCTCGATGCGGCGCGGCCCGCTGTCCTGCGGCAGGCCCTGGGCCCAAAGGCGCAGCACGCGCTGCTCGTGGCTGGGCTTGGCGCCCGCCGCGCGCAGGCGTTCACGGAGAAGGCCGATCTGGGTCACCGCCCGAGCTTAGGGCCTGCTCACACTACTTTGCAAGATGCGTTGCGAGTCGAAAAGGTCATGCGCACGGCGCGAAACGCAGCCGGGGAGCCCGACAAGCACGTAACAGGAGCGCCGAGCGGCCCACGGGCAGGCAGCGGCGCCGTATATTTTCCCCAAGCGTCGGCCAACGCTCGGCGCCAAGGAGCCGACATGATCAAGACCGAACTGACGCTGCCGGAACTCGGGCTGCTGGTGGGCACGCGCGGCATGTTGGGCGCGGGCCTGGGTTTGCTGCTGGCGCACAAGCTCAGCGACGATCGCCGCAAGGGCATCGGCTGGACCTTGGCGGTGGTCGGGGTTCTGAGCACGATTCCGCTGGCCCTGATGGTGTTCGGCGATAGACGCCGGCGCACCGGCGCATAAAGCACTCCGGATCTTTTCACCCAACCGACCGGCGCGGCGAGCGCGCCGCACGTCCACGGCGGTCCCCTGTTGCCCGGGGCGCAGCTCGGCAGCCATTTAGAATCGCACGGGTCCCGCCTCCCGCGGGGCACCGCTTCGCGGCAATTGGCATAACACAACAACGAAGATCATGAAGACACCCTCCCCTCTCACTCACGCCAGGTGCACGGCATGAGCGGAACCATCCATCGCTGGCGCGTGCTGTGGGCCGCGTTCCTCGCCTACCTCTTCGACAGTTACGACCTGATGGTGCTGGCGATCGCCATGCCGGTGCTGCTGAAGGTGCTGGCCATCGGCCTGCCCGAAGGCGGACTGCTCGGATCGGCCACCATGCTCGGGGCGATTGCCGGCGGCGTCGTGTTCGGCCTGGTGGCCGAAAACCTCGGCCGGCGTTTCGCACTGACGCTGGCGCTGGTCTGGCTTGGCCTGGGAATGGCTGCCGTCTACTTCGTGGACAGCTGGTCGCAGTGGCTGGTCCTGCGGCTGTTCACCGGCATCGCGATCGGCGGCGTCTGGGGCCCCTGTGCCGCGGTCATCGCGCAGCACTGGTCGCCCGAGTACCGCGGCCGCGCGGCCTCCTTCGTCTTCAGCAGTTTCGCGATCGGCGCCGCCGTGGCTGCGCTGGTGGGCCGCGCCGTGCTCCAAGTGCAGTGGCAGTGGCTGTTCGCCGCAGGAGCGATATCCATTCCGTGCGCGCTCGTCGTCAGGCGCCTGATCCCGCCGGATGCGCCGGCGCCGGGAAGTGCCGTTCACGGCGATCGCGCCGACCGCGTCGGCATCGGAGCGATTTTTGAGCGGGGCGTGGCAGGCACGACCGTCGCGGCGACTCTCGTCAGCATCGTCAATCTCGCCGGCTACTGGGGCGCTGCCTTCTGGATTCCCACCTTCCTCGTGAAGGAGCGCGGCGTGAGCCTGACGACGATGCTCGGATTTTCCTTCGTCATGTACGTGGGAATGTTCTTCGGGTTCCAGTTCTTTGGCTGGCTGTCCGACGTGATCGGGCGCCGCCGCTCCATGATGGCCGCGTTCGCCGGCTGTGCGTTCGCGATCGGCGTGTACCTGCTGGTGCGCGACGCCGCCTTCCTGTTCTGGTGGGGGTCCGTCGTCGGGTTCGCGCTGTGCGGCGCCGGCGGCATTCTCGGAGCCTATTACGCCGAACTGTTCCCCGAACGGATTCGCGCCTATGCGGGCGGCTTCTGCTGGAACATGGGCCGGGTCGGAGCGATGCTGGCGCCCTTCACGATCGGTGCGATCGGCAAGGCCTACGGGCTGCAAGTCGGCCTGGCGCTCACGTGCGTGGTCTACCTGGCCGGCGCCGCGATGCTGCTCCTGCTGCCGGAGACGTTCCGCCGCGAGCAGCGGCGGTATGCCGTGGCATGACAGCGGGACCCCCGCCGCAGGACTGGCTCGGCAGGAAACTGCTGATCCTCGGCGACGTCAATGCCGGCAAGACCACCTTCACCCGGGCGATCCTCGAAGCATTTTGCCGCCAGGGCCTCGGGCCACGGGTCGCCGTGCTGGACCTCGCGCCGGAAATTCCCGCAGAACTGGCCGAGCGGCGCGGACTGCCGGGCGTGGGTGGGGGCCTGGTGCCTCCGGCCGGTGCGGGCGCGCTATACCTGCGTGATCGCCTGGAGCCACCCCGGCTGAGTTCGACCAGCGGAGCGGAGGCCTTGCGCAAGGCGGAGCACAACCGCCTGGCGATCGACCGGCTGCTGCAGGATGCCGAGCTTGCTCGCCGGGACATCGTCTTCGCCAACGACGTCACGCTGTACCTGCAAGCCGGCAGCGCCGCAACGCTGCTCGAGCGACTTGGCCACGCCACCACTCTCGTCGTCAACGGCTATTGGGGCGACCGTCTGGGCAGCGGCGAGCTGAGCCGGCGCGAACGCGCCGAAACCGCGAAGCTGCTTGCGTGGTTCGAAGCTGCGGGCACCGTCATGAATCTGCCGCTGCCCGTGGCCGGCTGATCAGCCACTCACAGCCACGTCGTACCGGCCGGCATCTGGATCTCGGTGTCCGGATCGCCGTGGCTCGCCAAGGCGCCAATCGCCACGCTGAGGATGGATACAAAGATGCTGGCGAAGAACGCAGTCCAGAAGCTGCGCACCTTGAAGCCCTTCACCAGGCTGGCCACCAGCAGGATCATCAAGGCATTGATGACCAGCACGAAGAGCCCGAAGGTCAGCAGTGTCAGCGGCAACGTGAGCACGATGAGCAGCGGCTTGACGATGGCATTGGCGAAGCCAAGCAGCAGCGCGGCCAGGACCAGCGATTTTGCGTCGTCGAATTTCAGTCCGCTGAAGATGTGGCTCGCCACCCAAAGCGACAGCGCGGTGATGCCCCAATGCAGCAGAAACTGCGTCACGCTTTCGAACATGCCAGCCCTCCCGGTTCGCCACTATCCCCTCGAGGGTGTCATTCTTGCATTTCCGCGCCGGGTGCCGCGCCGTCCGACAAAACCGGCGCCCATGAAAAAACCCCCGCGACCTTCCCGCCGCGGGGGTTGTGAGGAGCGGAACGAACCCGCCAAAAGGAGAACCTTCAACTCGCAAGAAGATGATGCGCCGACCCCGCAACGCGTGGTTGACAAAAATCAAGGCGATGCGCACCTGGCAAGTCGCCCCACCGGCCGGCAGGGGGCCTGCTGGACAGTCCGATGTTGCTCCCTCTCACATTCGCACGGCCGCGTTTCTCCTTGCATTCGCCCATGGGCAAACCATACTGGCGTGATGTCTGTCGAAGGAGCTGACGATGTGCTACCTGATTCGTCAAACGCAATCCGAGACTGAGCGCGGCGGCAGCGTGCCCTCGCCCGGCCTCGATCGCCTGCGGTCGCGCTGGATAGGAGCCGCCGCGGCGCTGCTCGTCGGAGGTGTGGCCGTCGCGGCGCTGGTCGGTGGACCGGCGACTCCGCCTGCGCAGACGAAGGATTCCGCATCGGCAGCGCCGGTTGTTTCGAGGACGGCCGCAGTGCCGACGGCAGCCGGTGTCGAGCAGGTCTCCTTGCCGGCGGACGACGGCGTACCCACCTCCTCCTCCGACGTCGTGAAGGCCGGATTGGGCCACTGCCACCACGACATGTAGCGCCGCCGCCTCAACGCGGGCGTCAAAAGCCGAAGCGGGTTGCGTGCGGACCCGCGCGCGGCTACGCTCGGGCAACTTCCATGCCGCAGACGGAAAGTTGCTTCCATGCCGATCAAGTCACGTATTCGCACCGTTCCTCACTACCCGAAGCGAGGCGTGATGTTCCGCGACATCACGACCCTGTTGAAGGACCCGGTGGGTTTTCGAAGCACCATCGACGAGCTGGTCAACCGTTATGCGGGCGTCAAGATCGACAAGGTCGCCGGGATCGAATCGAGGGGCTTCATCGTCGGGTCGGCGCTCGCGTTTCAGCTGGGCCTGGGGTTCGTCCCGATCCGCAAGAAAGGCAAGCTGCCCGCGGAGACGGTCGGCCGGGACTATGAACTCGAATACGGCACCGACCGGATCGAAATCCATGTCGATGCAATCAGCCAGGGCGACCGCGTGCTGCTGGCCGATGACCTGCTTGCCACCGGCGGTACGGCCGAGGCCGCCGTCAAGCTGATCGAGTCCATGGGAGGCGAGGTCGTCGAGTGCTGCTTTGTCATCGACTTGCCCGACCTGGGAGGCCGGCAGCGATTGGCCTCGCACGGTCAAAAGGTCTTTGCATTGTGCGAATTCGAAGGTGATTGACGCAAACCTCGAGCTGTTGCTGCGGCGCCGCCACAGCTGCCGGGCTTTTGCCGCCCGGCCGGTTGAGCGCGAGACCATCGTGAGGATTCTCGAAATCGCGCAACTGACGGCGTCGTGGTGCAACGCTCAGCCGTGGCAGCTTCACATTGCCGCCGGCGCCCGCCTGGCCCGGTTCAGCGAGGCGTTGTTGGATGCCTGCGCTCATGAGCCCGCACGACCGGACATGCCTTTTCCCGCCGCGTACCCGGGCGTCTATCTGGAACGCCGGCGCGATTGCGGCTGGCATCTCTACGACGCGGTCGGCATCGCCAGGGGCGACCGTGCCGCTTCGGCGAATCAGGGCCGCGAGAACTTCCGCATGTTCGGCGCGCCGCACGTGGCGATCGTGTCCACGCCGGCCCCGATGGGCGTGTACGGGGCGATCGATTGCGGCGCGTACGTTGCCAATTTCATGCTCGCCGCCGAGAGCCTGGGAGTGGCGAGCATCGCGCAGGCTGCGCTGGCCTCCTATCCCGATATCGCGCGGCGACACCTGGGCATTCCGCCCGACCGCGCGGTCGTGTGCGGAATTTCCTTCGGCTACGAGGAATCCAGTCATCCGGCCAACTCGTTTCGTCTCGGGCGTGCACCGGTTTCAGACACGGTGGTCTGGCTGGACGACGATTCGCAGAACTGATGCCGCGCCATCGCCGGTGATCCGGCCCCGCGTGCGCCGCTTTCGCGGCATGATCCCGGCATGGATCGTCCCAAGCTTCCGCCGGGCCCGGCTCAGCCACCCAAGCTTGCCTCCGCGACACTTCCGCCACGCAAGTACTGGCCCTGGTTCATTCTCATCCTGCTGATCAACTACTTGCTGGTCAGCTACCTGTTTCCGCAACCCGGCGCGCCGGTCACCGTGCCTTACACCGTGTTCCGCGAGGAAGCCGGCAAAGGCAACGTGTCGGCCATCTACAGCCGCGGCACGACCATCGAAGGCCGGTTCAAGGCCGCCGTGACATGGCCGAGCCCGGAGGAAGTGAAGCAGGCCGGCCAGACGCCGCCTCGCACCGCGCTGGACCGCCGCCTGCTGCCGCCGCCCCGGACCTCGGTCCACTTCAATACCGAGCTGCCGGCCTTCTTCGACCGTAACCTCGAGAACTTCCTGATCCAGCACGAGGTGGAAATCAGCGCTGTCCCGATCCAGCAGGGCGGCCTGTGGGGAACGCTGCTCTCCTTCGCGCCGGCCATCCTGCTCATCGCCTTCTACGTGTGGATCTACCGCCGCGCCGCGGCGCAGGGTGGCGGCATGGGCATGGGCGGGATGTTCGGCATCGGCCGCAGCAAGGCCAAGCTCTACGACGCCACCGACGCCGCCACCCGGGTCACCTTCGACGACGTGGCGGGCATCGACGAAGCGGAGGCCGAGCTGGTCGAGATCGTCGATTTCCTGAAAGCGCCGGAGAAGTACACGCGCCTGGGCGGCACCGCGCCGAAAGGCGTGCTCCTGATCGGCTCGCCCGGCACCGGCAAGACGCTGCTCGCGAAGGCAGTCGCCGGCGAAGCGGGAGTGCCTTTCTTTTCCATGAGCGCGGCGGAGTTCGTCGAAATGATCGTGGGCGTGGGCGCGGCTCGCGTACGGGACCTGTTCAAGCAGGCGCGGGAGAACGCACCGGCCATCATTTTCATCGACGAGATCGATGCGATCGGGCGCGCGCGGGGGCAGTTCGCCATGGGCGGCCATAGCGAGCAGGAGCAGACGCTGCAGCAGATCCTCACCGAGATGGACGGCTTCACCGGCCGCGAAGGAATCATCTTGCTGGGCGCCACCAACGCGCCGGACGTGCTCGACCGCGCCCTGTTGCGGCCGGGCCGCTTCGATCGCCGCGTGGTCGTCAACCTGCCGGACAAGGCGGGACGCGAGGCGATCCTGCGTGTGCACGTGCGCAAGGTGCCGCTCGACGCCGGTGTGAGCCTGGATGAACTGGCGCAGGCGACGCCGGGCTTCTCGGGTGCCGACCTGAAGAATCTGGTGAACGAGGCCGCGCTGCTGGCCGCCCGCCGCAGCGAGAGCGCGGTGGCACACAAGGATTTTCTCGATGCGCTGGAGAAGATCGTGCTCGGCCCCGAGCGGCCGCTGCTGCTCAGCGCCGAAGACCGCGAGCGGATCGCGTATCACGAGAGCGGCCATGCCATCCTGGGGCTGGTCGTGGCCGGCGCCGACCCGGTGCATCGCGTGAGCATCGTGCCGCGCGGCCAGTCGCTGGGGGTGACCTATCAGCGCCCGCAGACCGACCGCTACAACTATCCCGAGGCGTACCTGCGTGCGCGCATCATCGGCATGCTGGGCGGACGCGCCGCCGAGGAAGTCGTCTACGGGACGCGTACCACCGGCGCCGAAAACGACATCGAGCAGGCGACGCAAATCTCGCGCAACATGGTCACGCGCTGGGGCATGAGCGATGCGGTGGGGATGGTGCAGGTCGCCCCGCGGGACAACCCGTTCCTGGGAGGGGCGGCCGGCTTCGGTGGCGACAAGCCGATCAGCGAGCAGACGGCCGCTCTCGTCGATGCCGAAGTGCAGCGCATCATCAACGAGTGCCATGAAGAGGCCAAGCGGCTGCTGCGGGAACATCGCACGGCGCTGGACGGGTTGGTCGCCGCGCTCCTGAAAAGCGAGACGCTCTCGGAAGAGGAAATCCTGCGGGCGACGGGACTGCCGCCGGCCCCGCAATTGCAAGGGCGGCCGCTGCGCGTCTGAGCGAGTCACGCGGCGCTCTGGATCTCTAAGGCGCCACTTTGAGAATCGCCCCTGTGCCGTAGTCCACCACGTAGAGTTCCCCGGCCGGATCGCGTCCGAACGAACTGATGTTCCGGCCGCTGTTTTGCAAGAGCACCCGCTGCCAGGCGCCGGAGTTGTCTTGCGTGAGGCGCCAGATCCTTCCGGTGCCGAAGTCGCCGAAGACATAGCTTCCCGCCAGCGCTGGAATTGCCGGCCCGCGGTAAACGTAGCCGCCGGTCACGGCAATGCCTTCGGCGTGGCTGTATTCCGCAATCGGCAACACCAGGCCGGTCATGTTGCACCCGGTAGCCGGGTTGAAACAGTGCAGCCCTTCCATCACGCCCCAGCCGAAATTCCCGCCTCTTTGCAGGATGTCGACTTCCTCGAACTGGTCTTGCCCGACATCGCCGGCGAACAGAGCGCCGGTGGCCGGATCGAAGGAAAAACGGAATGGGTTGCGCAGGCCGTAGGCCCAGATTTCCGGCAATGCCCCACCGGCAACGAAAGGGTTGTCCGCGGGGATCGCGTAAGGCAGCGCGCCGGTGGTGTGATCCACGTCGATGCGCAGCATCTTGCCCAGCAAGGTTTGCAGATTCTGGCCGGTGCCCAGAGGATCGCCTTCGCTGCCCCCATCGCCCAGGGCGATGTAGAGGAACTGGTCCGGGCCGAAGGCCAGGCCCCCGCCTTTGTGGTTGGGGAAGGGCTGGTTCACGGTGAGGAGAATGCGCTCGCTGGCCGGGTCCGCCCGGTTCGCGTCCGCCGCGGATACCTGGTATTCGGCAATCACGGTCTGAATCTGCCCGGTGACCAGCGTGCGATCGTAGTTCACATAGAGGCGCCGGTTCTGCGCGAATCCCGGATGGAAGGCCAGGCCCAGCAGCCCCATCTCGCCGCTAAAGATCACACGGGATCGGATGTCGAGGAACGGCGTCGCCAGCAAGGCCGAGCCCTGCAGGATGCGAATCGTCCCGGCCTGCTCGACGACGAACAATCGCCCGCTGCCGTCGTCCGTTGCCTGCAGATCGAGCGGGCTGGACAGGCCGGAAACCACCGGTGTCAGCGTAATGCTGGTGGGCGGTGGTAGTGGCGGCGGTGGCGGTTCTGCGATCACGGCCGTTCCGCCGCCACCGCCGCCGCATGCGGCCAGGACGACGAGCAAGAGTGCGAGCCCGACGGTCAGCAGGCCTGTGCGGCAGCGTGCATTCCACATGAACAGGGCATTCGTTCAGGCGCGGCAAGGCGCGCCCGGCGGCCATTCTAGGCACGGGCCCGCAGGAATGTGTCTTGCCAGATGTTGCTGCCGCCGCGTTGGCGCGCAGCAGCTTAACGGTAGACCCGATAGTTCGAGACCTGGATGTCGCCCACGCCCTCCTGCGCTTCGACGCCGAGTTCGACGCTGACCGAATATTCGTTGCCGTTGGCCCACGGGGTGCCGAGGACATCCCTCCGCGTGGTGATGTAGTTGATGAATTTCGCCAGGTCGAGCGTGCCGGGAGCGATCGGGCGGTCCGGCTCGAAGATGATGAACTTCCAGCCGCCACCGAAGTCGGGGCGCAGCGCGCCGTCCCACCAATCCTTGGCCGCATAGACATGGAACAACAGGCCATCGATC
>DATNBX010000334.1:0-2338 GCA_035571795.1 Ramlibacter sp. | reverse complement strand
GCTGGTCCAGGCCGCCACCCGCGGCGACGGCGAGATCGGCGAGGACGTGACGCAAAACATCCGCACCATCGGGCAGATACCTCTGCGCTTGCCCAAGGATGCGCCGCCGGTGCTGGAAGTGCGCGGCGAGGTCTATATCCGCCGTGCCGACTTCGAAAAGCTCAACGAGCTGCAGCGGGAAAAGATCGCCAAAGGCGCGAAGGGCGAGAAGACGTTCGTCAATCCGCGCAATGCCGCCGCGGGCGCGGTGCGCCAGCTCGATCCGGGTATCGCGCGGCAGCGCCCGCTCAGCTTCTTCGCCTACGGTTGGGGCGAGGTGACGCCACCGGAGCAGGGCGGGCCGGCCTTCGCGACGCAGTTCGAAGCCCTGTTGACTTTGCGGTCCTGGGGCTTTCCGGTATCGACGCGAACCCAGCTCGCCATAGGCGCGGAGGAACTGATCGCGTATCACCAGGCCGTCGGCAAGGAGCGCGACAGCCTGCCTTTCGACATCGACGGCGTGGTCTACAAAGTCAACAGCCTGGCGCTGCAGCAGCGGCTGGGCTTCGTGACGCGCGAGCCGCGCTGGGCCGTGGCGCACAAGTATCCGGCGCAGGAGCAGATGACGACCGTCGAGAGCATCGACGTGTACGTCGGGCGCACCGGCAAGCTGACGCCGGTGGCGCGGCTGGCACCGGTGTTCGTCGGCGGTGTCACGGTCACCAACGCCACGCTGCACAACGAGGATGAAACTCATCGCAAGGACGTGCGGGTCGGCGACACCGTGATCGTGCGGCGCGCCGGTGACGTCATTCCGGAAGTCGTCGCCGTCGTCCCCGACAAGCGCACCCACAGGGCGCCGCCTTTCAGCATGCCGAGCCGCTGCCCGGTCTGCGGCTCCGAGGCGGTGCGCGAGGAAGGCGAGGTCGACTACCGCTGTACTGGCGGCCTTTTTTGCGGCGCGCAGCGCAAACAGGCCATCCTGCATTTCGCCCAGCGCCGGGCGCTGGACATCGAGGGGCTGGGCGAAAAGCTGGTCGATCAGCTGGTGGAGGGCAACGTCATCAGGACGCTGCCGGACCTGTACCGCCTCGGCCTCAATGCCCTGGCAAGCCTGGAACGCATGGCGGAAAAATCGGCGCAGAACCTGCTCGCAGCGCTGGAGAAATCAAGGCGCACGACATTGACGCGCTTCCTCTACGGCCTGGGTATCCGCCACGTCGGCGAGTCCACGGCCAAAGACCTGGCGCACCATTTCGGCAAGCTGGACGCGATCATGGACGCCAGTGTCGAGCAGCTGCTGGAAGTCTCGGACGTGGGTCCGGTGGTCGCCGAGAGCATCCACACCTTCTTCCAACAGCGGCACAACCGCGAGGTGGTGGAACAGCTGCGCGCTTGCGGCGTCACCTGGGAAGAGGGCGAGCCTGCGGCGCGCGCGCCCAAACCGCTCGCCGGCAAGACCATCGTGCTGACCGGCACCCTGCCGACGCTCAGTCGCGACGAGGCCAAGGACCTGCTCGAAGCCGCCGGCGCGAAGGTCGCCGGGTCGGTCAGCAAGAAGACCGATTACGTGATCGCGGGCACCGAGGCCGGCAGCAAACTGGACAAGGCGCAGGAGCTGGGCGTGAAGGTGCTCGACGAAGACGGCCTGCGGTCGCTGCTTGAAGGCGCCTGAGCGCTGGAGCGCGCGCCACAGCCACTGTGGCCATCCGGCGCTATGCTTGCAGGCATGACCGTCCGCGAAATCCTCAAGATGGGTGATCCTCGCCTGCTGCGCGTCGCCCAGCCGGTCGCGCAGTTCGATACCGACGCGATCCACTTGCTGGTGTCCGACATGTTCGACACCATGCGTGCCGCCGACGGCGCCGGTCTGGCCGCGCCGCAGATCGGCGTCGATCTTCAGTTGGTGATTTTCGGCACCGACAGCGTGAACCCGCGTTATCCGGACGCGCCGCTGGTGCCGCGCACGGTGCTGCTCAATCCGGTTATCACGCCGATCGGCAGCGAGGAGGAAGAGGACTGGGAAGGCTGCCTCTCCGTTCCAGGACTGCGCGGCCTGGTGCCGCGGTGGGCCCGGATCCGCTACACCGGCTTCGATCAATACGGCGATGCGATCGACCGCACCGTGGCAGGTTTTCACGCGCGCGTCGTGCAGCACGAGTGCGACCACCTGATGGGCAAGCTCTACCCGATGCGGGTGCGCGACTTCACCAAGTTTGGCTTCACCGACGTGCTGTTTCCGGGGCTGGACGCGGGACAGGACGACTAACGCCCATCAGCAAGCGATCAGGCCGCCAGCGCCTCCAGCAGCTCCGTCTCGATCTCGATCTGCCGCTTGTTCTGCTGCAGCTCGGCGCCG